>USLO01000044.1 GCA_900555515.1 uncultured Collinsella sp. | reverse complement strand
AGACCATCGCCATGGGCGATATTCCCCTACCGTCCGTTCCTTCGGCACGCGAAGCCGAGGTTCGTCATCGTAAGATGTCGCCCAAGCGCCGCAACCTGATGGTTGCCGGCGTTGTGGCCGTCGCGCTCGTTGCCGGCGGCGCAGGCTACGCAGCCTGGAACGGATACCGGCAAGAGCAGGCTGCCATCACCGCCGCCAATGCCCACACGATGATGTCGGTGCAGATTGGCGTGCATGCCGCGGGCCTCGACTGTTCCGCCGGCTCCAAGATTCCCGTACAGGTGAGCGGTCAGGACGCTGATGGCTCCTCCGTGAGCGAAACGCTCTATGTTGACGAGCACGGCCGCGGCATCAAACTGCTGCCCGGCGATTACACGCTCTCCATCGCTGCCTCCCCCATCGCGGCCGACGGCACCATCTACACCGTCCCGACCACCAAGACGCAGGTCACCGTTAAGAGCGATGGACAGGATTTAAGTGCCCAGGCCACCTTTAAGCTCAAGGTGCCTTCGGCCGACACGGTGACTGACGACCAGATCGATGCCGCCGCCAAGTATGCCGAAGAGGGCGGTGCGAGCTCCGCCGCGGCTGCCAAAGTGCTCCAGCAGGCAGCAACCGCGCGACGTGACGCCGCCGTCAATGCCGTGAGCGCGCAAAAGGCACAGGCATCCCGTGATGCTGACGCTCGCCACAAGGCAACCGACCTCTACCAGCTCGATATTCCCGTCGAGTGGTACGGCAAGGTCGCAACTTGGCAAAACGGCAGCACGCTATGCATCTATCTGGGCGACGACGCCAATACGCCGCTCGTGACGCTCGTCGCCGTGCGCGATGGCGAGACCTTTACGCCCGATGACGGCGATACGGTTTTGGGCACGGTCAGTCTGGGCAACGGTTATACCGTCTATGCCAGCGGCCCCGTCTATCCGTACGTGGTGCCCCAGACCATCAACGGACGGACGCAGAATCCCGTGTCAACCTACCCCATGGACACGGCCATTGAGCTTGTCGAGCTTACGACCGGCAACCGCTACACCTATAGCCAGATCAAGAACGTACTGGTCGGCAAAGACGGCAAAGCCGACGCCGCGACCAAACTCGAGACCGACTACCTCGCGCAGATCCTGCTACCGAGCATCAAAGCCCAGGACTAGCCAGCCCGAAGACAGCCGCCCAACGTCCACACCCCTAACGCAGTTGCGGTGAAATAGGGACTGTTTTTGCTGGTCAAACCGCAAAACAGTCCCTATTTCACCGCAACTTTTTGGTGGCACTCAGCGCCACGGGTCGGCTTCGAACATCGGCTCGCGCTCGGGGCGGCGATCGCTGTAGGGATCGTAGCCGTCGTCGTCTTCGTTCTCGGCACGGATGTAGGGGTCGCGCGGCTTGGGCGCCGGCTTAGGTGCAGGCTTGGGTGCGGCGGGTGCGGCATCGGTCGCCGGCGCGCTTGTCTTGATCTCGTCTTTCATCTGCATAGCTCCTTGCATCGCATCCGTTCAACATCATCGATTGTCGCACGAAAAAGGGCGGCGGACCCGATTGGATCCGCCGTCCTTGGCGTTTTGCGATGAGGGGCGGTTTTAAAGCCTGCCCCAAAATTTACTCGGCGTCGGGGACCTCGTAGGTGGCCGCCGGCGTGTTGTCGCACACGACGGTAAAGCCGCCGTCCTTGTCGACATCGACCGTCACCTGATCGCCCTCACGCACCGTGCCGTCGATAATAGCGGCCGCGATGGCATCCACGACCTCGCGCTGCACCAGACGCTTGAGCGGGCGGGCACCAAAGACCGGGTCCAGGCCGCCCACGGCGAGCATCTGCTTGGCCGCCGGGGTGATGGCAAGCGTCATGCGCTCCTTGGCAAGACGTGCGCGGACGTCGGCGAGCTGGATATCGACGATCTTTTCGATCTGCGCCATTCCGAGCGGATGGAACACCACGATGTCGTCGATACGGTTGAGGAACTCGGGGCGGAAGGTCTGAGCCATGGCCGCGTCAACCTGATGGCGCATCTCCTCCTCGTCCTTGCCGGAAAGCTCGGCGATAGCCTTGGAGCCCACGTTAGAAGTCATGATGATGATCGTGTTCTTGAAGGACACCTGGCGACCCTGGCCATCGGTCAGACGGCCGTCGTCAAGCACCTGCAACAGCACGTTAAAGACATCCGGGTGAGCCTTCTCCATCTCGTCGAGCAAGATCACGGAGTACGGACGACGGCGCACGGCCTCGGTGAGCTGGCCGCCCTCGTCGTAACCCACGTATCCCGGGGGCGCACCGATCAGACGCTGGACGCTGAACTTCTCCATGTACTCGGACATGTCAATACGCACGAGTGCGCGCTCGTCATCGAACAGGCACTCGGCAAGCGCCTTGGCGAGCTCGGTCTTGCCCACGCCGGTGGGGCCCAGGAAGAAGAAGCTGCCGATGGGCTTGTCCGGATCGGAGAGGCCCGCACGGCTGCGACGCACGGCCGCGGCAACGGCGGAGACCGCCTCGTCCTGGCCGATGACGCGCTTATGCAGCTCACCCTCCAGGCCCTTCAGCTTGTCGAGCTCGCCCTGCATCATCTTGGACACGGGCACGCCAGTCCAGGCACTCACGACCTCGGCGATCTCATCGGAGGTCACCTGTTCGTTGAGGCCCTCGCCGTCCTGCTGCTTTTGTGCCTCGAGCGCGGCCTCGGAATCCTGAATCTGCTGCTGCAGACCCGGAATCACGGAGTAGCGCAGCTCGGACGCACGGCCCAGGTCGCCGTTGCGCGTCGCGCGCTCCTCCTCGCTCTTGGCCTCGTCGAGCTGGCCCTTAAGCTCCTGCACGTGGTCGATGGCGTTCTTCTGGTTGAGCCAGCCGGCCTTTTGCACGTTGAGCTTTTCTTGGACCTCGGCGATCTCCTGGCGCAGGGCCTCCAGACGCTCCTTGGAGGCGTCATCGGTCTCCTTCATGAGCGCCTGCTCCTCAATCTGCAGCTGGGTGAGCTGACGCGTGGTGGCATCGATCTCGACCGGCATGCTATCGAGCTCCATGCGCAGGCGGCTTGCCGCTTCATCGACCAAGTCGATGGCTTTGTCTGGCAGGAAGCGGTCGGCGATGTAGCGATCGGAGAGGTCGGCAGCTGCCACGAGCGCGCTATCGGTGATATGCACGCCGTGGAAGATCTCGTACTTCTCTTTGAGGCCACGAAGGATCGAGATGGTGTCCTCAACGGTGGGCTCGCTCACCATCACGGTCTGGAAACGACGGGCGAGCGCCGCGTCCTTCTCGATGTACTTGCGGTACTCGTCGAGCGTGGTCGCGCCGATCGCATGCAGGTCGCCACGGGCAAGTGCCGGCTTGAGGATGTTGCCGGCGTCCATGGAGCCCTCGGTGGCACCCGCGCCCACGATGGTGTGGAGCTCATCGATGAACAGGATGACCTTGCCCTCGGACTTTTGCACTTCTTTGAGCACGGCCTTTAAGCGGTCCTCGAACTCACCACGGTACTTGGCGCCGGCGACCAGCGCGCTCATGTCGAGCTCGATGAGGTCGCGGTCGCGCAGGGTGCTCGGCACGTCGCCGGCCACGATACGCTGGGCGATGCCCTCGACGATAGCCGTCTTGCCGACGCCCGGCTCGCCGATGAGCACGGGGTTGTTCTTGGTGCGGCGGGACAGGACTTGGATGGTACGACGGATCTCGTCGGTACGGCCGATGACCGGGTCGAGCTTGCCGGCGCGGGCGAGGTCGCAGATGTTGCGACCATACTGCTCCAGCGCCTCAAACTGGGTCTTGTCCTCGGCAGATGTCACGCGGTCATCGCCACGCAGCTCCTCATAGACCTGCTCGATGCGCTCCTTGGTGACGCCGGCGTCGCGCAGCACGCGGCCGGCCTCGCCCTTGTCCTCGGCAAGCGCCATCAGCAGATGCTCGGTCACCACAAAGCTGTCGCCCATCTTGGTGGCCTTCTTCTCGGCCTTTTCGATGACGCGGACGAGCTCGTTGGACAGGCCCATCTGCTGACCCTCGCCCGAAACCTTGGGCGCGTGATCGATGGCATCCTGTGTGGAGCGTGCGAGCTGGGCCGGGTCGGCACCGATGCGCTCGATGATCACGGAGATATTGCGCTCGCCGGCACCGAGCAGGGCGGACAGCAGGTGGATCGGCTCCACCGCGCCGGCCTGTGCATCGGCAGCCGTGCTCATGGCGGTCTGCAGCGCCTCGCGCGACGTCATAGCTAGCTTATCGATTCTCATGGAATCACCTCTCTTGGGGCGGCCGCCCTACGGGGCGGCTTCACGTTGTTCGAGAAGTATTGTTGCCAGCTTTGCACGATCTTATACACAAATCTAAGTCTCTATATATAAGATTTTCTGAGTGATTAAGTGATAGGGAGCAGGCACGCTCACCAGCCGCGGCCTCGTCCCCTTACTATCTCAATCTGTAACATCTAGCGGCTGTTTATGGCTCTAGATGTTACAGATCGAGAGAAAATGACCAGCGGCAACCGTTTATCTAAATCTGTAACATCTAGTCAGCAAATAGAGCTCTATCTGTTACAAATCGAGACGAACAGAAAACACCCGGATCAAAAATCTAAATCTGTAACACCAGGCCCACTTTTAGCGGCCAAGATGTTACAGATCGAGACAGACCGAAAACCACCACAAAGAGGACAGGCACCTTTGTGGTGGTCGCGGTCTCTACTCCTTCGCCGAACCCGTACTTCCCGATTCGACGGTCCAGGGCATCTCATCCTCGAACAGCCATGTACGGGCAGACCCACTATCGCGTGCAGTCTGCGGGTCAGGCAAGCAGGTCTGTTTATAGGCATCTTGGATACACTGACCCATAAAATCGTTGAGCTCGGTCTGGTCGCCCTCCATGACATAGGCGACATCGCCGTCCATGATGTAGATGCCCGGACCCTCATTGCCCTCGTAGCCCGGATCGTACGAGACATCACATAACTTTGCGCCGTTTGCAGTGTCCAGCTCGATGGAAGAGTGGCATCCGCCAACCATGTCGTTCGCTTTTGCCCGATAGGACGCATATCCGTACCAACGCTTAAATGTTTTGCCCTTGAGTAGCTCGGACGCCCTATCGATCAGGCTTGTATCCGTGGTATAGCGCATGGCCCCAAGCTGAATACGCGGATAATTGCTAATACCCAGCACAGCCGGCTGCTCATCAAAATCAACGGTAATGGTCTCGGGCTTGTCGTCGCTGGTCAGAAGTTCGACAGATTGAGTCACAGGCTTGACCACCGGCTCCGTCACCGCAGCAGGTAGAAATGCCATACCGACAGCGCCCGCGCCAACCACAGCGATCGCAAGCGCCAAGACAATCAATCCAATACGGGCAGAACGGCTCACGGCAAAACACCCCACAATGCAAACCTTCGCCACCTGCACTAATGATACCGCCAGCTAACACTATTACCAAAAGAAGCCGCGCGCTCCTCACCACCACAAAGGGGACAGGCACCTTTGTGGTGGTTTTCGACGCTAACGGTCGACCATCTCGCGCCATGAGATTAAACTTGAATTGTTCTCTGAACATATCCATTTCTGCCTATCCTCAACAGATCTTTGTCTCGAGGAGCGCATATGAAGCCGCCTCATTCCACCGGTCGCAACGTCATCGCCATTCTCGCCATACCCATCGTGATGCTCTTCCTTATCGTCATCACGCCCTTTTCTTTTGGTATCGCCTCGCCCTTCGATCTTTGCGGGATGATCGACGCCGGCTCGCGTGCCACCTCGCTCTCCTTTGTCTGCCGTGGCGTGTTCTACGAATATGCAATTCCCACCGGAAGTTGGCAGTCCAAGTTACCGTTGCTCGGTCAGATCGACGGATGCTCCCCCTATTTCTGCCTTGAACCTCAGGCGCTAAACTATCTAATCGACGACCAGCCACTCGACTCCATCGGCCTTGCCTACGACTACGCACCAAACACCGATGAGCGCCACATGAACCAAGTCCTCGACAAGATGCTTGGACAGTGCGGGCTCACCGAGGAGGCCGGTCGAACCATCTATAGCAACCAGAAATTAAAGCGAACAGAACTCCGCCGTGTCGGAAAAATCAAAGGGCGAAACAGGGCCGCCTACTGGCAGGCCTGGGCGACACGCGACAAGGGCGAATTCGGACACAGCACCTATACGGTCACCGTCTACACCAAAGACGGAATTAAGGACAATGTTGACGATTTCGCGTCATCCAAACTCGGCATCCCCAAAACAACCAAACCCGCCAGCCCAGATGAAATTCTGTAGAGACGCTCATTAGAATGTCGTTCAACGAGCACGGCAGCATCGAGCTCGCCCCACCACCACGAAAGGGACAGGCCCCTTTGTAGTGGTTTTCGACTCTGGCACTCGACTGTCTCGATCTGTAACATCTAGCGGCTCTTTTCGATCTTAGATGTTACAGATTGAGATGAAATGATCAGCGGCGATCGTTTGTCTCAATCTGTAACAACCGCTCGTCAAATAGGGGCCCAGATGTTACAGGTCGAGACAAACGGGACCGCCACAAAGGTGCCTGTCCCCTTCGTGGTGGTTTTCGACAAAAAGAAACCGCCCCGATAACAGAGGCAGCATCAAGCAAGTCTATTTATTAGCGTCCCTCAAGACCCAACGAGAACGTCGCGGTAGCCCCGGCCATACCTTTCCCTCGGGCGACCCTCGCGAAGCGCGTGAGCACGAGGGAAAGGTGTGGCAGGGGCGTACAGCAGAGTTACTCGGCAGCGGCCTTGAACTTGTTGTAGTTGATCAAGCAGCCGGCCTTGACGATGGCACGCTCCTCTGCCGTCATATCGGCAATGTAGAGCTCAATCTGCTCGACCGCACCGTCGGCACGCACCACGTAGGCGGCGATGTTCTTCAGGTCGCCGTCGAGCGCGGCACGGATACCCGGCACAAAGACGTAGTCGCCCACCTCAAAGTTGGGCTCCGCCTCCATCTGGAAGGGCACCATGCCCCAGTTCATCACGTTGGAGCGATAGCGCTTGGTGGCGTACTCGTGGACGATGTTGGCCAGGCCGCCGATCACGCGCTGGCAGCTCGCAGCCTGCTCGCGGGCAGAACCGTCGCCCGGCTTCTTGGCGTAGAGCATGGAGCCGTACTCGGTCGCCTTGGCGTCGGCTGCGACACCCGCGCCAGCCAGCGCCTCAAACACACCGGCAAGCCCGGCATCGAGTGCGGTCAGGTCGCCTGCTGCCTCGCCGGCAACGCGGCGCTTTTCCACCGCATCAACCTCCTTGGAGCGGCCCACGTAGGCAGGGTCGCGGCGGCTGAGCGTAAACTCGGCCAGGCCCAGCGGGTTGGAGCGGAAGGAGCTCGTCTCGCCCGAGGGAATGAGCTCGTCGGTCGTGGTGACCGGGTCCATGATCTTGGAGCACACCTTGAGCAGAATGTCGTCGCCGAGAGGCTCCATCGCGGGCCACGGCTTGATGTTGGGACCCTCGACCAGCTCGTCGGCAGGCTCCGCCTTGCCAAAGCCCCAGTACACACGCTTTTTGTACGGCGCGTCGTCAAAGGTGTACTCGCAGGCCTCGTCCCAAGTCTCCTCGGGCAGGTCGGTCGCCGGTGTCAGGACGCCGCCGTTGGCAGCCGTCGCCGCAATGGAGCGGGCATCCATCAGGGCCACGGCACTCAACTGGCCATTGCCCGGCTTGGAACCCTCGCGGTTGGGGAAGTTGCGCGTAGTGTGGCGGATCGAAAGGCCGTTGTTGGCAGGCGTGTCACCGGCGCCAAAGCACGGACCGCAGAACGCCGTGCGAACGATCGCACCGGCCTCCATGAGGTCGTAGATATAGCCACGGCGCGTAAGTTCGAGCGCCACGGGCTGGCTCGTGGGATAGACCGACAGCGAGAACTCGCCGCAGCCGGTGTTGGCGCCCTTGAGCACGCGGGCAGCCTGGACCACGGAGTCGTAGTTGCCGCCCGAGCAGCCGGCGATAACGCCCTGCTGCACGTGTAGCTTACCGTCGACGATCTTGTCGAGCAGGCTAAAGTGCGTCTTGCCCTCGCCGATCTTGGCAGCCTCGAGCTCGACCTTGTGCAGGATGTCCTCGAGATTCTCGTTGAGCTCGTCGATCTCAAAGCCGTTGGAAGGATGGAACGGCAGCGCGATCATGGGCTTGATGCTCGACAGATCGACCTCGACGCAGCCGTCGTAGTAGGCAACATCGGCGGGCTTGAGCTCGCGGTAGTCGTCGCCGCGGCCGTGCATGGTCAAAAACGCGTGCGTGTCCTCGTCGGTGGCCCAGATGCTCGACAGGCAGGTGGTCTCGGTGGTCATGACGTCGACGCCGTTGCGGTAATCGGTCGTCATGCTCGCGATGCCCGGGCCCACAAACTCCATGACCTTGTTCTTGACGTAGCCCTTGGCAAAGACGGCGCGGATGATGGCGAGCGCCACGTCGTGCGGGCCGATGCCGGGACGCGGGGCGCCCGTGAGGTAGATGGCAACGACGCCGGGATAGGCAACGTCGTAGGTGTCGCGCAACAGCTGCTTGGCCAGCTCGCCGCCGCCCTCGCCCACGGCCATGGTACCCAGGGCGCCGTAGCGGGTGTGCGAGTCGGAGCCCAGAATCATCTTGCCGCAACCGGCAAAGTTCTCACGCATAAAGGAGTGGATGACGGCGATGTGCGGCGGAACGAAGATGCCGCCGTACTTCTTGGCCGCGGAAAGGCCAAAGACATGGTCGTCCTCGTTGATGGTGCCGCCCACGGCGCACAGCGAGTTGTGGCAGTTGGTGAGCACGTAGGGCAGCGGGAACTGCTCCATGCCCGAGGCGCGCGCCGTCTGGATGATGCCGACAAAGGTGATGTCGTGGCTCGCCATGGCGTCGAAGCGAATCTTGAGCGCCTCGGGGTCGCCGGACGTATTGTGTGCCTGGAGGATCGAATACGCGATGGTGCCGCGCTTGGCATCCTCGGGCGTCTGCGTAATACCGCGCTCGGCAGCCTCGGCCTCAGGCACAACCTCGCTGCCGTTACGCAGGTAGATGCCGTCCTCGTACAGCTTGACCATACTGTCTCCCACTCTGCCCGAAAGGCTCGGGCGCATAGCATACATTCGTTCAATATCGTGCCATAGAACGGTTGCCAGCGGGTTACGAATCTCGGCGTTCACTTTATCTCAGTAAAGCACAGGGCGATATTGGCGCAAGGAGTGTTCCAAAGTGCCGGCACAGAAGGAACGTCCCCAAGTGCCAGCCAAAAATGGGAGTGGATAACCTCCCGTTTCTAGCCCTCAAGCGGACCAAAAGTGGGAGATTATCCACTCTCATATTGTTAGGATTTGCGTCGTAGAGCCGCCGTAACTAAAGATCGGTTCCCGCGCCCAGCAGCTTGCGCATGACTTGCTCGGGGTTGACTGAGCCGTCGCGCGGGGCCAGGGCGGTGATCTTCTTCTGCATCTTGTACTCGTGCAGCTCGTCCTCGAGCTGGCGTACGCGGGCACGGAGTTTTTCGTTCTCGCGCTCACGCTCCTCGGCACGCTCCTTCATATCGAGGATGCGCACCACGCCGGCAAGGTTGATGCCCTCGTCGGTCAGCTGGTTGATGAGCTCCAGGCGCTCGATATCGGCACGCGAATACAGGCGCGTGTTGCCGCCCGAGCGCTGGGGGTTCACCAGGCCCTTGGACTCGTAGACGCGCAGAGTCTGCGGATGCATGCCAGTCAACTCGGCCGCCACGCTGATCATGTACAGCGGTTTATTCCTATTGTCCTCGGCCATGCTACCTGACCCCTTTCCGTCTCGTTATCGTCCATCATAAGCCCGCGGGCGCGGGCGTGCGCCACGACCGCCCTAGTACGTCGCCTTGTAACGGTTGACCTTCTCGCGATAATCGCGCGTGTCGGCCTCGCGCAGCCTGGTCATGGCATCGCGCTCATCGTCGGACAGGTTCGTGGGGACCTGTACCTTGATTTCGACGAGCAGCGCGCCTGTGCGGCCACGGTGCTTAACGTCGGGCGCACCCATCTCCTTAAAGCGGAACTTCTTGCCCGTCTGGGTGCCAGCGGGCACCTTCAGACGAACCGTCGCGCCGCCGGGCGTGGGCACATCCACCGTGCAGCCGAGCGCCGCCTCGTAGACCGAGATCGGCACCTCCATGGTCACATCGGCACCCTTGCGCTTAAACAGCGGGTGCTCCTCCACATGCGTGGTCACGACCAGGTCGCCGCGCTCGCCGCCGGCAACGCCATACTCGCCGCGACGCTTGTAGCGCAGCTTGCCGCCGTCGACCGCGCCCGCAGGCACCGAGACCGTAATGGTCTGCTGCTCGCCCGTCGAGGGAATGCGGTAGGTGACCTTGTGCGTCACACCGCGAAACGCGTCCTCAGCCGTCACATCGACGGTCAGCGACAAGTCGCCGCCCTTGCGCGCGCGGCTGCGACCCGCGCCGGCACCGGCAGTGCCTGCAGCCCCGGCAAAGCCCGAGCCCCAATCGCTGCCCCAGGCGCCATTACCGCTAAAGATGCTGTCGAAGATGTCGCCCCAGCCGCTGGCGCCCGCGCCGGCACCGTAGCCACCGCCATACGCGCCGCCCGCGCCCGGCATGCCGCCAAACATGAGCATCTGGTCGTACTCTTTGCGCTTCTTCTCGTCCGAAAGCGTCTCGTAGGCCTCGCTGATCTCCTTGAACTTGGCCTCGTCGCCGCCGGCATCGGGGTGATATTTTTGCGCGAGCTTGCGAAACGCGCTCTTGATCTCTTTGTCGGAGGCGCTCTTGGATACGCCCAGGATGTCATAGAAGGTTTTGCCTGCAGCCATCGTAGCTCCTCTCCTGTTACATCCGCCGCCCCTGCGGACGGCGGCTCATGCTTTCATATGGCACTAGGCCAGAAAGGGCCCCGGGTGTTGCCCCGGGGCCCTTCTCAATTACTCCTCGGTGCTCTCGGCCGTATCGGCCGCGGCATCCTCGGGCGCCGCTTCGGGCTCCGGTGCGGGGCGCTTCTCGCCACCGTAGGTCACCGTCACCATCGCGGAGCGCAGGATGCGGTCCGCCATGCGGTAGCCCTTCTGGTACACGTCGTTGACGGTCTCGTCGTACTGCGATGCGTCCTCGACACGCCCCACGGCCTGGTGCTCGAGCGGATCGAACGCCTCGCCCTTGGGGTCGATGGGCTCAACGCCCTCGTGCGCAAACACATCGAGCAGCTTGGCATGCACCGCGTCAACGCCATCAACGAACTGCTTAAAGTCGTCGGAAAGCTCTTGACTGCGGGCATGGTCAATCGCGCGCTCGATATCGTCGATCACCGGCAACAGCGCGGTGACAAGCTTCTCGGTCGCGCGCTCGCGCTCGGCGATACGCTCATTGGCGGTGCGGCGACGGAAGTTCTCCCAGTCGGCCTGCAGACGGGCGGTACGCTCGGTAGCGTCCTTTGCCTTGTCCTCGGCGGCCTTCTGAGCCTCTGCCGCAGCATCGAGCTCGTTGCGCACGTCGGCAAGCTCCTTTTGGGCCTGCTCGAACTTGAGCTTAAAGTCGTTGTCGGCGGCTTCCTCACCGGCGCGGATAGCAGCTTCCACCATCTCGTCCTCGGTCATCGTCGCCTCCTTGTTGGAATCCTCTACTTGGTTCTCGGCAGCCTCGGCGGCCTCGGCCTCGTTGGCCTCGGTATCGTCGACGGCCTCTACGGGAATCTTCACGTCCTTCTCCTCAGAGTCAACGGGGGCGGCGCCAGCGGCAGCCGCCTCCGTGCGAGCTTTACGGGCGGACATGATTACTTGTCCTCGTCGTCCACAACC
>USLO01000043.1 GCA_900555515.1 uncultured Collinsella sp. | reverse complement strand
ATCACGCAGTCCATTATCGAGGACATCTTCACCATGACCATGCTGGCCGATACCGCCGAGTCCAAGCTCGACTTCGCTGAGCTGCAGAAGGCCCTGGCCGAGGCCGGCGAGCTTTCGGGCGTCAACGTGTCCATCCAGCGCGAGGACGTCTTTAACTTTATGTACCGCCTGTAGCGAGCAAGCCGCCGGGGATTGCCTGACACGCGCATGCCCATGCAAGCCACCCCGATGCGGCCCGGAGAGGAGCGCGCATGGCCTACGACGCCAAGAAAATCTATTACCGCTTCGATGACCACTTGAGCCGACTGGTTCTGGATTACGAAGCAAGCCGCCAGATTTCGTCTGAGAGCGAAAGCCTCTACCACGGCCTGCCGACCGACCCTTATGACGAGGGCTTGTTCGAAGAGCACAATGTCAAGCGCGGTCTGCGCAATGCCGACGGCTCGGGCGTGGTCGCGGGCCTCACTCGCATCTCGGATGTGCACGGCTACAACAAGGTCGACGGAAAGGTCGTGCCCGATCAGGGCAAGCTCACGCTTCGCGGCTACAGCATCGAGGATCTGGTCAACAATGCCCAGGCCGAAAATCGCTACGGCTACGAGGAAGTCGCCTATCTGCTTATCACGGGTTCGCTGCCCAACAAGGAAGAGCTCGACGGCTTTTGCGAGCGCCTGGGCGCCTTTAGACATCTGAGCGACGAGTACGTCAAAGAGTTCCCTATGACCACGGTGTCGTCGAGCATCATGAACGTGCTCCAGCGCGCCGTGCTGCTGCTCTACGCCTTCGATGCCGAACCAGACGTGATCACGCCCGAGCACGAAATCGACGTCGCCATTTCCATGCTCGCACGTCTCCCGCGCATCGCCGCCTTCGCACACATGGCCTCGATCGCCAAGCTTCGCGGCTCCGAGGTTCACGTGCCGCACCCCACGCCCGGTCTCTCCACCGCCGAGACCATCCTACAGGTCCTGCGCGGCGGCATGGCGTTCACCCGCGATGAGGCGATGCTGCTCGACGTTATGCTCATGCTGCATGCCGAGCACGGCGGCGGCAACAACTCCACCTTCGCTTGCCGCGTGCTGTCGTCTTCGGCCACCGACCCGTATTCCGCCTACGCCGCGGCTATCGGCTCGCTCAAGGGCCCGCGCCACGGCGGTGCCAATGCCAAGGTCGTGTCTATGCACGAGGACATCCGCGCGCATGTTTCCAACTGGGAAAATGAAGACGAGGTCGCGGCTTACCTGGGCAAGATCCTCGACAAGCAGGCCTTCGACGGCACGGGCCTCATCTACGGCATGGGCCACGCCGTCTACACGCTGAGCGACCCACGCGCCGAGGTCTGCCGCCGTTACGCGCGCTCGCTGGCAGCCAAGAAGGACTTGGGCGAAGAATTCGCACTCATCGAGCGCATTGAGCGCCTGGCACCCCAGGTCATGCGCGACCACGGCATGACCAAGCCCATCTGTGCCAACATCGACCTGTACACGGGCTTTATCTACAAGATGCTCGGCGTGCCCGAGACGCTCTTTACGCCGCTGTTCGCCGTCGCCCGCATGGCCGGCTGGTCGGCGCACCGCATGGAAGAGCTCTTCTGCGCGCACCGCATCATCCGTCCCGCATATCGCCCGGTTATCGAGCCGCTGGAGTACAAGCCGCTCGCCGATCGCTAGGACGCGGACCGTTATAGAACCCGAGCGTGGCCAGGGCATCACCGCCCTCGGCCACGCTTTTTATGCCAGTAGAAAGGGCTACATCAAATGATTGTGTTTTCCGATATGGATGGAACACTGCTGACGACCGATAAGCAGATGAGCGATGCCACCTGGGCGATGCTCGACGAGCTTGCGCGCCGCGGTGTTGAGTTTGTGCCCTGCACGGGGCGCCCGCTGTCGGGCATCTTTGAGCCCATCCTCGCCCATCCCGCCGTACACTACGCGGTCTGCGCCAACGGCGCCAGCGTCTGGCAGCTCGACGACGGTACGCCCACCGATGCCTCACGTGCTACGCGCATTTTGAGCCGACCGCTCGACCGCGCCATCGCCCACCGCGTCCATAGCATTGCCGCCGACCATGACGTCACCTTCGATATCTTCGCGGACGGGCAGTGTTTCCTCCCCCGCTCGCTCTACACGCGCCTGGACGAGTTCTGTGGCGGAGATCCTCACATCGCGGCTTCGCTCAAGCGCACGCGAACACCGATCGACATGGATATCGACAGCAAAATCGACGAAGTCGAGGTGCTCGAACGCATCGCTATGTACTGGCACGATCCGGCCGATCGCGACGCCATCGCGGCGGCGCTCGACACGCTCGGAAGCATCGAGGTCACGCGTTCGTACGCCATGAATATCGAGGTTATGTGCGAGGGTGCCACCAAGGGAACGGCCCTCACGTGGCTCTGCGAGCATCTGGGCGAACCCCTTGCCGATGCTTGGGCCTTCGGCGACAACATCAACGACATCCCCATGCTGCAGGCAGCGGGCCACGGCATGGCCATGATCAACGCCGAGCCCGAGGACCGCGAGGCCGCCGACGCTATCACCGAATACGACAACGACCACGACGGCGTCGCCCGCACCATCATGGCCTCCCTCGCCTAGTCATTGGGGACGTTCTTAAACGACTAGTCACTGGGGACACTCTTCGCAAAAAGCTGCAAGGACTGTCCCCCAATGCCGGCAGAAAAGAAACGTCCCCATCTGCCGGATTAAGCGAGACTCTCCAGCACGCGACGGAGTTCCTGCTGGACGGCGTGGTCGCGGTTACACCCCACCACGCGATCGGCCACCGCCTTGAGCGCGGGACGCGCGTTTTCCATTGCGCAGCCCGTGCCGACAAAGCGAATGATCTCGTAGTCGTTCATCGAGTCGCCAAACGCCATGACCTCGTCGCGTCCAATCCCGTAATGCTCCGCGAGCTGCGCGATGCCCGAGGCCTTCGACACGCCGGGCTGCATGGCATCGATCCACGCGTTGCCCGAAGGCGCAAAAGTAAAGAGCTGACCGAGTTCGCGCTGTAGTACGTAAGCGCTGTCCATAACGGCACCGTCATCGCAAAAGATACTCGCCTTGATGATATTTACGCTGGGATCGGGCAGCTCCCAAATGCGCTCGGCATTGGGAAGGTCCTTATCGACCTCACGCACGAACTTGCACTCGTCATCGAGCAAGAAGGACTTGGTTCGGTCAAAAAGCGCAAGATGCAGATTGGGAAACGTCGCGACGGCCTGGGCGAGCCTTCGAATCGCCAGGTGCGAATACACCTCGCGGTCTACCATCTTACCGTCGGCGTAGACCTGGGCGCCGTTAGCGGCGACAAAGTCCATCTTGTCGCGAACAGGTGCAAAGAACTCGCACAGGCGGTCGTAACGACGGCCTGACGATGCGGCGAAATGCACACCATGCTCGTGTAGCGCCAGAATCAGTTCGTAGGTCTCGGGAGGCACCTGGCCGTTTTCGTCAAGCAACGTGCCGTCCATATCGGATGCAATCAGTTTAAACATAGAAAAGCTCCCTTCGGGCTTGATGGAATCGGACGTATATCCAATTCCAACGTACCCAAAGGGAGCTCAAATAAGACTCCGCGGGCGTAAACGTTACAAGGACCTGGCAAATAGCTCACACATGCCAGAGGACTCACGGTCGCGGCGTCAGGCGACACGCCAAAGAGTGTCCCCGACGACTAGTCGTTTAAGAACGTCCCCGATGACTAGTCGGCGTAGGTGAAGGTCGTGACGTCGAACATGCCCTCGGGGCGGATGCGGAGCGTCGGGATCACCGGCAGGGGCAGGAAGATGATGCCCATGATGGGGTCGAGCGGCGGCTCGATGCCCATGGCACGCGCCTTGACCATAAAGTCGTCGTGCTGCGCGGCAACGTCCTCGGCCGTGCCCTCGCTCATCAGGCCACCGAGCGCCAGCGGAATGCGCGCCACGACCTCGCCGTTGCGCACCAGCACGTGACCGCCCTGGCCCACGGCCTCAACGGCGGCCATCATATCGGCGGCGTTGTCGCCCACGACGCACACGTTGTGCGAGTCGTGTCCGATCGTCGAGGCGATGGCACCACCCGTGATGGTAAAGCCGCGCACCCAGCCGCGACCGATGTGCTTGCCAACGAGTCCCAGGCCCGCAGGACCATCACCGTCGGCGCCCTCGGCCTGCAGCGACACACCGCGGCCGTGGCGCTCGATCAGCATAATACGGCGCAGGCCCTCGGCGCTCTCGGGACGAACCATGCCCGTGATGGCCTTGCCCGGCACCACGTCAATCACGGCCTCGCCCGGCTTAAAGGCATAGTCGAATACGTCGAGCGAAAGCTTCGGCAGCTTAACGGAGGCGCGCAGCTCATCGGCAAGGGCCGCGACCTCGGCCATCTCGGGTGCAATCTCGCCCACAAAAGTGCCGTCCTGTGCCACGAGCGCGCCGGCGGCATACACGCGATGCGGAGCCGTGGCAAACGTCAGGTCATTGAGCACCAGCAGGTCGGCACGCTTGCCCGGGGCAATCGCACCGCGGAGCTCGTGCGGGTCGCGGCAGCCGTGATCCAGGCCAAACGCCTCGGCCGTGGAGAGGGACGCCATAGAGATAGCGACCACGGGGTCGATACCGGCCTCAATCGCCACGCGGCAGGCATTGTCGATCATGCCGGTTGCAAGCGCATCGGAAGGAGCGCGGTCGTCAGTCGCAAAGCAGCAGCGGCGGGCGCGGGCAGGATTCTCCAGCAGCATCGGGGACAAATTGGCTAGGTCGTGGCTGCACGTGCCCTCACGCAGCATCACATACATGCCGCGGGACAGTTTATCGAGCGCCTCCTCGGGAATCGTCGACTCGTGGTCGGCGATAATACCCGCCGCGGCATAGGCGTTGAGGTCCTTGCCGGCAACGAGCGGGGCATGACCGTCAACCTGTTTGGACGGCGTCTGATTGGCAGCGTCGATACGAGCACAGGTCTCGGGATCGGCCATAAAGACGCCCGGCAGGTTCATCATTTCGCCCAGACCAAAGACATCGCCCGGATGCTCGGCAAAAAACGCCTGCATATCGGCAGCCGAAATAACGGCACCGGCTTGCTCGTCGGGCAGCGCGGGCACGCACGAAGGCATCATGTACTTGATGGAGATGGGTGCGCGGCGGCCGTCCTCAATCATAAAGCGCAAGCCGTCAAGACCGGCAACATTGGCAATCTCGTGGCTGTCGGCAATGGCGGTGGTGGTACCGCGCGTCGCGGCCATGCGAGCGTACTCGGCGGGACGGATGTTCGAAGACTCGATATGCAGATGCCCGTCAATAAAACCGGGAGCGAGATAGCGCCCTTGGCAGTCGATGACCTCAGTTGACTCGTAGGCGCCAGCGGCATCGTCGCGACCATCGTAGAGCACGCCGACGATCACACCGTCCTTGACGGCAACGCTACCGGGCGCCACACGCTGGCCATACACGTCGACGATCTGCGCATTGGTAAACAGCGTGTCGACGGGCACGCGCCCCTCGGCAGCATCGATCACAGACCTCATGACCTCAACGGACATACATACTCCTTTAACCGTAGAAAAAAGCTGCGGAGCGGACAGGCCTTCACCGCAGCAAACCAATAGCCATTGTATGCCCAAACGATGGGTCAACAATACGCCTCTCCGCTTAACGGCACACGCCGCTTGGCGCAATGGGGACTGCCGCTGAGCACCAATGACTACTCGACGACTACTAACTGCCGTCCCGACAACAAAAACGCCGATGTTTTGGCATCGCCAGCGAGCGGGCCGCATTTGAGACAAGGTGACGTGAAACGAAAGGGCGCTGACCTTCTGGTCGCGCCCTTGAAGTTGAACGTCAGATTGTCCAAATGCGGCCCGCGCAGCGTCGGCCCGTTACGGCGTTTGGTAAAACGCCGTAACTCTTAGGGCCGCTGGCCCATGCCACCCTCGAGGGTGACAGTCTCGCCGTTCATATACTTAAAGTCGGGGCCACAGAGCTGAACGACCACACGGCCGATTTCCTTCTCGACGTCGCCGTAATGGCCCGCCGGCGGCATGTGAACGTTGGCCTTGAACGCCTCGGGATAGGCATCCTGGAAGTCCTCGAGCGCAGCAGTCCAGGCAAGCGGGCACACGATGTTGACGTTGATGCCGTCCTTGCCCCACTCGTTGGCGGCGACGCGGGTCAAGCCGCGGATACCCTCCTTGGCGGCAGCATAGCTGCACTGGCCATAGTTGCCAAACAGACCGGCGCCCGAAGCAAAGTTGACCACGGAGCCCTTGGTCTCCTTCAGGTGCGGATAGGCCTTCTGCATGTACAGGTAGGTGGCATACAGGCCAGAGTAAATGGCCAGGTTAAACTGGTCCATAGTGTGGTCGGCGATGGTCACACCCGAGGCGCTGGCCTGAGCGTTGTTGACGACGGCGTCGATGCGACCGAACTCCTCAATCGCCTTGTCGATAACGTTCTGCACGACGGCCTCGTTGTCCTGGCCGGCGGAGACATCGGCCTGAACAGGCAGAACCTTGACGCCGTACTCGGCCTCAAGAGACTCTTTGGCAGCCTCGAGCTTGGCGACGTTGCGACCGGTGATAACGAGGTTCGCGCCCTCCTTGGCAAAAGCGATATCGATGCCGTAGCCGATGGAGCCAGCAGAGCCGTCCTTAAGCGTGGCCTTGCCGCCGCCGGTGACGATCACGGTCTTACCAGTGAAAAGTCCCATACGAAGTCCTTTCAAAATCGCGACGGGCACGCCCGCCGACTGCGCGCATCCAAAATAAACGCGCCAAAAGCTGAGATGCAACTTTAGCTTCTTCAAGTGAAAAATAAAGCCCATGGTAGGCGAACGGCATAACGTTTTTCGGCGAAGGGATTGTCAAGTACAAACTGGGCAGATCGGCCGAGTTTTTGCTATCGATGCGGGCCATCGAACACGTTTTGAAACTTTGCTGCGGCGCGCGGGATGTCGGCGCGAGACTTTATCATAGGGTGACAAACAACGATGAGGAGCACATGCCTATGACAGACGAGCTGGACCCCCAGACTCAACAGCATATCGATGATTCCGCAGACACCATTGACGACTGCGATACTTCTACCAGCAGCGATGGCGGCATTGATGCCGCTGTCGAGGAGGCTCCTGCCGCCGCAGTCGAGGCCGCAGACGCAAATGCTGCCGCAGACCAAGGCAAAGAAGAGCAGCTAGAGCAGCCGGACCCGAACGATACTGAGCCCAAGGCCGAGAACGCTCCGCAAGCAGCGGGCCCCATCGAGGTGTCTTCGGAAGAAGAGCTCGACGCCGTCATGGACTCCATGATGGATGCCGTCAAAGCGATGAAGGACGCTGTCGCCGATGCCGATGTCGACGCCGAGGAAGAGGAAGCCGCCGAGGCCGCCTCGACGTTTGTGCCCGGCGAGACCCCGGTTGCCGACCAGGGCAGCACCATGCCCTCGTTCCTGCAACTCGAGCACCCCACGATCGGCGCCGACGCGGTCGACCCGCACGCAGCGGGCTTTTCCGTGATCGAAGGCGGCACCGGCAATATCGCCGCGCCGCAGACTGCCGATACGAATGCCGCCGAGGCCGTACACCCGACCACCTCGCACACCCCCGCCACGAACCGCGACCTGGGAAGCGCCGTCTCAAATACCGCTAACGCCGTGGGCACTTTTATCGCCCAGGGCGCGTCGGCCATGCGCGAGATGAACGCCGCCAAGAAGGCACTCGCCGATGCACGCGCCCATTTAGCCGAGCTTGAGCAGCGCATCGCCGACCAGGCAGAGGAACTCGAGACGCGGCAGGATATCGCGGGGCGGTACGGCCAGATTGTCGCCGATCAACGCCAGGCGATTGCCGCGGCACAAAAGACCGCTGCGGCAGCTGAAATTAACCGTGATGCCCATGCCGCCAAAGCGACGGAGCTCAAGGGCCAGCTCGAGCAAATGAAGGCAGAGGACGATGCGACCGAGCTCCGCCTGAAGGCTGCACTCGACGCCGCGGAAGCCCGCGAGGCGAGCTCGCGCGAGACCGGCAACCGCCTCGTTCGTCGCCTTGAGGATTCCAAGCGTATCCGCGACAAAGTGAAGGCTGAGCGCGATGCCGGTGTCGCCGCCGCACGACAAACTGCCGATGCTACGCGCGCACAGCTCGAGACCTTGCGTCGCGAGTATGCCGAGCTGCAGCGCAACCCTTCGGCAAATCCCGCCAATTACACCGTACGCACCAACGAGTTGTCTATGCAAATCTCCGACGCTGCCGACGCCCTCCGCAAGGCCGAGGAAGATATTCCGCGCGTGACTGCCGATCTTGAGCATTCACTTGCCGCCGCCGAGCAGGCCGTCGAGCAGGCGCAGGCCCCCATCGCCGACGCTAAACGCGCGCACCAGGCCGTAACGGCTGAGGCAGATGCCGCGCGCGACGAGCTGCAGTCCGCAAAAACTGCCGCCGCGACGCGCCAGCGCGAGCTGCGCGAAAAGATCGCCACGCAGGACAAGGCACGCCGCGAGCAAGAGCAGGCCATCGCCAACGCCCAAGCGGACGCCGCACATGCGCAGTCGATTATCGAGCAGGCGACCGAGGTGCACGACCATCCCGAGATCACCGAATCGCTCGCCGGGTCCTTGGCACGCGACAAGGCCGAGCATACCGAGACCGAGCTCGAAGTTGCCCAACTCGAGGCCGCCGAAGACGACGTGCGCAAGCGAACCCGCGACTCACGTATCAAATTCACCGGAGCCATCGCCTGCATCATCGCCGCAATCCTGGTGATTATCGCAATCTGGCTGTTCGCGAGCAAGTAAACCCGCTGCCAAAAACACCCCAACGCAGTTGCGGTGAGATAGTTCCTGTTTAGCCCTCAAAAAGGCCAATTCAAGAACTATCTCACCGCAACTTATTAGATTGATGCAAGGTAGTCGTTGGGGACGTTCTTAAACGACTAGTCATTTAAGAACGTCCCCAATGACTACAGCAACAACCACGGCAACGCCGATGTTTTGGCGCGGACAGCGAAAACGCCCCTAAGCGAGCAAGGTGACGTGAAAGAGGAGGGCATTGACCTTCTGGTCATGCCCGACGATTGAACGTCAGATTGCCACTTAGGGGCGTTTGCAGCGTCGGCCGGTTACGGCGTTTGGAAAACGCCGTAACCTACTGAATGAGCATTGCGTCGCCAAAGCTGAAGAAGCGGTAGCGCTCCTCGATGGCGGCGGCGTAGGCATCCATGATCTGGTCGCGGGAGGCAAGCGCGCTTACGAGCATCATGAGCGTGGAGCGCGGCACGTGGAAGTTCGTGATCAGCGCGTCAACCACGTGATAGGTCGAGCCAGGCATGAGGTAGAGCTGCGTCGTCGCGTTCTCGCGCACCACGATGTCACCGCGGCCGAGCGTGTCGGCGCCGTCCTCACGGCCCTCAAAATAGCGCGCCGTCACAGCCGGATCGGACGCCGGCGCGTCCGCGTCAAACGCGCTCTCAAGCGAGCGCACCGCGGTGGTGCCGACGGCGATCACGCGATGCCCCTCGGCCTTCGCCTTATGCACGGCGTCGACCACCTCCTGCGACACGTGATAGCGCTCGGTGTGCATCACATGCTGCGTAGGGTCGTCCTCCTCCACTAGACGGAAGGTATCGATGCCGACCTCGAGCTCGACAGCGGCAAACTTCGCGCCCTTGGCCTCGATAGCCGCCATGAGCTCGGGGGTAAAGTGCAGACCCGCCGTGGGAGCGGCAGCCGAGTGCTCCTCCTTCATGGCGTAGACGGTCTGGTACTTCTCGGGATCGCCCTCGTAATCGGTAATGTAGGGCGGCAGCGGCACGTGGCCAGCGGCGTGGATGGCCTCGTCGAGCGTGCGCGGCTCGCCGGCAGCATTGCAACCGGCCGGCTCAAAGCGCACCAGACGGCCGCCACGGCTATCGGTGACAAAGTCGATGACCTCGGCCGTCAGCACCACGGGCGCGCCCTCGGGCGCATGGGCGCCACCGGCGCGATACTCAATCTGAGCACCGGGCTTCAGACGCTTGCCCGGCTTGACCAGACACTCCCAAACATGGCCCAGCGGATCCACGTCCTCGCGGCGCTTGAGCAGCAGCGTCTCGACCACACCACCCGAGCCGGCTTTGCGACCAATCAGGCGGGCCGGCATCACGCGCGTCTTGTTGATGACGAGCACATCGCCCGGCTCGATATAGTCGATGATGTCGCGGAAGATGCGGTGCTCAACGGTGCCGCCGTGCTCCAGCGGCGTTCCCGCCTGGGAGCCCTTGCGATCCACCACCAGCAGACGACAGGAGTCGCGCGGCTCGGCAGGAGCCTGGGCAATCAGTTCCTCGGGCAGGTTATAGTCAAAATCATCGGTACGCATAGACACGTCGGATTCTCCTTATATAGCTAAAGTCCGCTCTACATCCTAGCAGGCTGACGTCCCAAATGAACTACTTTTTGGCAGCCTTGCGCTCGTCGCGAATGCGGGCGCGGTCCATGGCCGCTTCGACGGCCGAGAATCGGCAGCCGCAATAATTCTGTCGATACATGCCAAGCTCGCGCGAACGGCGTGTCGCCTCGGGGTAATACGGGCGAAAATCGCGAATCACCGGAGTGAGACCGCGGGCGGCAGCCAGACGCTCCAGCACGTCATTGCAGGTGTCGAACAGCTGATACGGCGAGACGGCGAGCGTCGTGCCCACAAACTCAAACCCGCGCTCCTGGGCCGCGCGGCACGCCTCGGCCAGACGCAGGGCATAGCACGCGCGACAGCGACGGGGTCGGTCGGCGCCCAGCGGAGCCACGCCGGTCTCCCAGCGCTCGCGGTCCTCCCCCGCCTCGATAAGCTCGATGCCGCCGTCGGCACACCACCGGCGCAGCTCGTCCAAGCGCCGCTGCCATTCATCGCGCGGCTGAATATTGGGGTTGGTCCAGCAAATCGTGGGCTCAAACCCCTCCTCGCGCAGCAGGCGAACCGGCTCCAGCGAGCACGGCGCACAGCAGGCGTGCAACAACAACGGCTTCATCAACATCTCCTCCCCCACAATAAGTAGTCTTTTTGGGACGGGGCTATTTTGACTACTTTTGACGTAAAGCAGTCAAAAATACCCATCTCCAAAAAGTAGTCAAAATAGCCCCGTCCCAAAAAGACTACTGACCAAAAAAGCGCACGCCAAAGGACGTGTCCTCGCAGGCGACAATGCGGCGGTCGCGCAAAATGGTCCGCACGTAATACCAGTCGCCCACACAGCCCGACAAGTGCAAACCAGCCGCCAGGTAGCACAGCAGCGGATAGCCCGAGAACGCAAGCCCCAGGACAAACGTTGTCGTCACAACAACCGTCGGCGCTAGGCAAATGACCATGTACCGCCGGCGCGAATACACCACGCCCTCGGCGCAGGCATAAATCATGCAGGTTTCGAGATTTGCCCCAAAGGTCACCCGAGCACCGGCGGGCGCAAACAGCTTAAAGAACACCGCGTGCACCAGCTCGTGCACGGCAAATGACGCCGCCGAAACCGCAGCCAAGCCGGCTATCCAGCCCAAGACCGCCGTCCAGCCGCCCGCGTCAGCCGCATCCAGGTCCGCAGGCCCGCCCAGCAGCATAAACACCGGCACCAGGCATACGGCAAATGCGCCAAGCACGGCCATCCCCCACGCAAAGCAGGCGTGCAGAAAATCCTCGTCTTCAAACGCATGTATGTTGGAAATCTCATTCATAGCATCTTAGGATAGCGCCCCCGTCACGCACCCGCCCGCATGTGCGATAATGTCGAACGATATGCACGAATTGACCACTGCGTCGCCGAGCCCCGCGCCCGGCTGCGTTCTTACCATATGCGAAGGAGTCCCATGGCATCCAAATACTCCATGAACGACCGTCCCAGCTGGCCTCGCCGCGCCATCGTT
>USLO01000042.1 GCA_900555515.1 uncultured Collinsella sp. | reverse complement strand
GACGAGCTCGATCAGCCGGGCCTGACCTATGCCAGCGCCGTGCGCTCCAAGTATCCGCGCGCCCGCGTGCTCTCCATCGATACTTCCAAGGCCGAGGCCCTGCCCGGCGTGGTGGGCATCCTGCGCGCCGAGGACGTGCCAGTCAACCAGGTCGGCCACCTTATCCAGGACTGGGACGTCATGATCGCCCAGGGCGATATCACCCGCTGCGTGGGCGATGCCATCGTGCTGGTGGTCGCCGAGGACGAGGCGACGCTCGAGAAGGCCAAGAAGCTCGTAAAGATCGATTACGAGCCGCTGGAGCCCGTGCGCAACATTGTCGAGGCCAGGGCCGCCGATGCCCCGCGCCTGCATGACAGCTTCTTTGCCTTCGGCAACACGGTGGAGCTCAAGGACAACGTGTGTCAGAGCCGTCACGTGACGCGCGGCGACGCCGCCAAGGCGCTGGCAGAGAGCGCGTTTACCGTGACGCAGCGCTTTACCACGCCCTTTACCGAGCATGCCTTCTTGGAGCCCGAGTGCGCCGTTGCCTTCCCGTACAAGAACGGCGTCAAGGTACAGTCGACCGACCAGGGCGCCTACGATACGCGCAAAGAGTGCGCCCACATGTTTGGCTGGGATAGCGAACCCGAGCGCGTGGTTGTGGAGACCATGCTCGTGGGTGGCGGCTTTGGCGGCAAGGAGGACGTGTCCATCCAGCATCTGGCCGCGCTCGCCGCCTATAAGTTCCAGCGTCCCGTGAAGTGCAAACTCACGCGCGCCGAGTCGCTCGCGTTCCATCCCAAGCGCCACGCCATGGACGGCACCTTTACGCTGGGCTGCGACGCCGAGGGCAACTTTACCGGTCTGGACTGCGAGATCAACTTTGACACCGGCGCCTACGCGTCGCTGTGCGGCCCGGTGCTCGAGCGCGCCTGCACGCATGCCGTCGGCCCCTACAAGTACCAGAATACCGACATTCGCGGCTTTGGCTACTACACCAACAACCCGCCCGCCGGTGCGTACCGCGGCTTTGGCGTTTGCCAGTCCGAGTTTGCGCTCGAGAGCCTGATCGACCTGCTGGCAGAGAAGGTCGGCCTGGATCCGTGGGAGATTCGTTACCGAAACGCCATCGAGCCGGGCGAGGTTTTGCCCAACGGCCAGATTGCCGACTGCTCCACGGCGCTGAAGGAGACGCTGCTCGAGGTCAAGGATGCCTACTATGCGCATCCCGGACACGCCGGTATCGCCTGCGCCATGAAGAACGCCGGCGTGGGCGTTGGCCTGCCCGATGCCGGCCGCTGCAAGATTCGCGTCGAGAACGGCGTGGCCGTGGTCTATGCCGCCACGTCCGACATCGGCCAGGGCTGCAACACCGTCTTTTTGCAGGACGTTGCCGAGGCGTGCGGCCTGCCGCTTCGCTGCATTGCCAACGGCGAGTGCTCCACCGAGAACGCTCCCGATTCCGGCACCACGTCTGGTTCGCGTCAGACGGTCGTGACCGGCGAGGCCGTGCGCGGTGCCGCCTTCCTGCTGCGCGATGCCATGCTTGACATCGAGGCCGGCAAGCCTGCACCTGATACTCCCGTGAGCGCGCATGGCGACGGCGTCAAGATCGAGTACGACGACGGTCGCGCTTATCAGCTGCGCACGCAGGAGCTCGTCGCCGGCCAGGGCATGCATCCTCAGGATCCCACGGCCGCCATCAAGGCGCTCGAGGGATGCGAGTTTGGCTACGTGTACCTGGAGCCGACCGACAAGCTGGGCGCCGACGTTCCCAACCCCAAGAGCCACATCTGCTACGGCTTTGCCACGCATGTGGTCATTTTGGATGATGACGGCCGCGTGAGCGAGGTCTATGCCGCGCACGATTCCGGCAAGGTAGTCAACCCCATCTCCATCCAGGGTCAGATCGAAGGCGGCGTGCTCATGGGTATGGGCTATGCGCTTACCGAGGACTGGCCGCTCAAGGACTGCGTACCCCAGGCAAGGTACGGCACGCTCGGGCTGTTCCGTGCGCCCGAGATTCCGGATATCCACGCCATTTACGTGGAGAAGGACGAGCTACTGCCTGTGGCATATGGCGGCAAGGGCATCGGCGAGATCGCAACGATCCCCACGGCGCCCGCCGTACAGAACGCCTACCGCGCGTTTGACGGCAAGCTGCGTCCAAATCTGCCCATGGTGGATACGCCCTACAGCCGCGTCCGCAACCGCGGGTAGGGCGGGGTGCGGACAGCCATTGTTGACGGGCTGTTCGCGCTCAACATCAACTGCATATGCTGCGCCTTTGGCCCCGGCCCCATCGCGAGTCGGGGCCTTTTGTTTGGAGCGGAAACTGTGTCCCGGATTCAATCCTCAGAACGGGTCGTGCTTTCCGGATCGGTCCTCAACCGGAAGCTGTATCCCGGAACCAGGCTCCAGAACGGGATACATTTTCCGGAACGGTCCACGTGCGGTGGTGTACCGCCCCTTTTACGTGCGCCGCTTGTCGAATTACGTTATAGCTAGCTATATTATAGGAAGGTATAATATAGCTAGCTATAACGTAAAGGAAGGATGGCCCTATGTTTATCGGAAGAACAGTGGAAATGTCCGAGCTCAATCGACTGTATGGCACGGGCTCCTTTGAGATGCCTGTGATTTACGGCCGTCGTCGTGTGGGCAAAACGCGTCTTATCACAGAATTCATCCAAGACAAGAAGGCTATTTACTTTCAAGCTCGTCGTACCAATGCAGAGGCAAACCTGCACGGCTTTAGCCAGGCGATACTTGCGGGTTCGGTTGGTGCTGCAGGCGTGTCGTTTCGTAGTTTTGACGAGGCGTTCGATGCATTGGCCACCATGGCTCGCACGGAACGTTTGATTGTCGTGATTGACGAGTATCCCTATCTCGCCCAATCGAATCCCGAGATCAGTTCGTTGCTGCAAGACAAGATTGATCACTTGTACAAAGAGACTAGGCTCATGCTGATTCTATGCGGCTCGTCTCTTTCGTTTATGGAGGAACAGGTGTTGGGCTACGAGAGCCCACTATACGGTAGGCGTACGGCCCAGTTTAAGATCATGCCGCTCGATTTTACGACGACCCTCGGCCTGTGGCAGAGCATGAGTCGCGAAGACGCTGCAGTTTGCTATGGTATGACGGGCGGCATTCCTGCATATATCGAGAGAGTCGATCCTGCCGCATCGCTCAAGGACAACATCAAACGTCTTTTTCTTACTTCTACGGGCTATCTCTTTGAGGAGCCGAGTAACCTGCTAATGCAAGAGTGCCGCAATCCCGAGCAATATGATGCGATCGTGCAAGCAATTGCTCAGGGGCGCTCGAAGATCTCGGAGATTGCGAGCTCCACGGGAATCCCTGCGAGCAACGTTAAGAGCTATGTGGATAAGCTGGCGTCGCTTGGGGTTGTCGAGCGCGAGCTGCCCCTAAACGAGACGAGCAATAAGCGAGTCGTGTATCTGCTGAGCGACCAGATGTTTAGGTTCTGGTACAAGTTTGTTCCGCAGAACATCGGGCTGATTCAAAACGATATGGCCGAGATGGCGTATAAGCGCATTGAGCCACACGTATCGGATTACATGGGTACGGTCTTTGAGCTTATATGCAGACAATACGTGTACGAACTCGCGCGGGCGGGCCAGCTTGATGTGGTTCCGGCGAGCGTCGGGCGCTGGTGGGGGACGGATAATCGCACGCATACGCAGGAAGAAATCGACTTGATTGTTGACGATGGCGACGGCACTGCGCTGTTTGCGGAGTGCAAATGGCGCAATGAACCGGTAGGCGAAGACGTGCTGCAAAAGCTCGTGCACCGTAGCGAGCTCTTTAGACGGCAACGAAAAAGCTATGCGCTTTTCTCAAAAAGCGGCTTTACGCAGGGATGTCGGGATGCCGCAGAGAGTAGGGGAGACGTCAAGCTGATCTCGTTTGCCGAGATGTGAGGGCGGGGATAATGAAGCGCGTCCTGATTTGATGCTGGGAATGGGATGTGCTTTCCTTTTGCGACCTTTGGCGGAAAGTGCGTTCCAGATTTCGGCTTCAGAATGGGATGCCGTTTCCGGATCGGCCCTCAGGCGGAAACTACGACCCGGAATTCGGCTCCAAAACGGGATACGCTTTCCCGGTGGCATCTCTAGCGGAAACTGCATCCCGGAATGAGCTCTCGGAACGGGACACGCTTTCCCATCGGGGCTTCAAACGGAAACCGTGTCCCGGAATCGAGCCTCAGGGTGGGACGCATTTTCCGGTAGAGGCCTGGGACGGAAGGCGTGTCCCAGAATCCGGCTAATCCGATGGCCAGGTGGTTGAGCGAGCGGGCTCCGAGGGTCCATTACTGAAAATTCATTTGTTAAACCTGGCAACCGTGGGTAGAATAAAGTCGACGGCAGCCCAAGGGTGATAGCTGGGCAGCGCCGTTACTTAGTTCAAGGGGTCAATGCCTTAACGGCGTCGACCCCTCTTCTTTTGCTTCGTACGCTGCTTAAGTGCCTCGGAAAGTCCGATAAGCGCCGTGAGGAGCGAGACCAAAGCAACCAAGAGCTCTTCGAGCTCTGATGGGCCCGGGATGACCGCTGATTCAAGTCACCGGGCCTAAATCTTTTTCATGCATTTGAATAGAGCGGGCAACTCTCTTGGGGCCGTCTGCATGGCGTGTGCCTGGCGCATGGTATTGCGCCCCACTTTCATGTCCGCACGGGCGCCTATCCTTACGGCAATGTAGCCGCCTATGTAGCAAGCGACAAGCAACGGAGAGAGGCCATAACCGTGTCAGCTGAAAAGACGCCGTGTATCTCGGCTATCGATACGACGAACTTTGCGCGCCAGATTGTGCTCGACTTCGAGTTTGCGCCGGTGCCAAGGCAGCGCCAGCGCCGCGGGTTGTGCAACGAGATTATCGAGGCCGGTGCGGTTAAGCTCGATAACCGCGGCAACGTGATGGGCGAGTTCTCGCAGTTTGTGCAGACGGAATTTACCGAAGGCGTTGCGTTTCCCGTCCGCGAGCTTACGGGGATATCGGCCGTGGACACCGCGATGGCCGATCCGCTCTATGTGGTGATCAAAAGGCTCAACGATTGGATCGGTCGCTACTCCGCCCAGGTGGTTTGCTGGAGCGGGACGGATCGTCGACAGCTTTTGACCGAGTGCCAGGCAAAGCACATCGACCTTTCCGCTTTTCCTACGGACTGGGCCGACCTGCAGGCGTTTTACACCTCGATCATGGACGTGGGCAGCCACGGGTGCGTCTCTTTGAGTGACGCGGCGACGTGGTTTGGCATCGAGTTCGACGAGTCGACGGGCCACGCCCATAGTGCCCTGGCCGATGCGCGCGTGACCGCCAAGCTGCTCAAGCAGATGATGGACGGGGAATACCGCGTGAGCCCGCGCGCCCAGGAAGTCCGCCAGCGGTGGGGGATGGGCGAGCGAGCCCGGACGCGCCTTTCCAGCAAATGCCCCGAGCTGAGCGATCTGCTGCTGAAGCTGAAGGCGGAGGGGAGGTAGGGAGATGTGCTAAGAACGGCGGTCGAGTGCTGGATACACCTTGGCGTCAAGGCCAATTTGATAGATCAACGCATGCAGATAGGCTGCCTACCGATAGTCCCAGGAATGACCTTCGATTCAAGTCGCCAGGTTTCAAGCTGTATATCATTTAGAACATCTGAACGGCTGGCGGGCTTGGAGGGTTCACGGCTGTAGCGCGCCGTGAGTGAGTTCGGCTCTCGCTTTAACTTGGGGCCTCGCTGATTTCTCATGCGTGACGTTTAGAATCTGATGCAAATTAAAGGCCGTATGCCCTTTTGCGGGACATATGGTTGAACGACCAGCGTCATGAACCTGTAGCAGCTTCTCAGGGTAGATGAAAAGGGGCTTAATACTGCTTATCTCGTTCGTGATATACGATGCTATTCTGCCAGGACTAACAACTTTCTCAAGGACGTTCCGGATCGCATTCGCGATTTGAGCTATCGACTGGACCTTGCAGATCTCGAGTGGGAGAGCTTGGATGAAACCCTCGGCAAAGTTTTGGAGCGGTAGCCACATTGCGGGCCCTTATTGCCTACCCTAGCTCGTCAAGCAGAGAGGGGTTTGCGTCTATATCCATGCCAAGGGCTTCTGCGACAGATTGCGCAACCGCAAAAGCCATCTTGGGAGGAACGGCGTTTCCAATTTGCCGATAGCGGGAGCATTGCGAACCATACCAAGGCATATCCCTCGGGAATGTCTGTATGGTGGCGGCTTCCTGGACCGAGATGCGGCGAAGGCGAGGAGGAACGCTATCGGCTACTTTCCCGCCTTTCTGAAGCTCTTCGTGGTATTTCTCGACCCATTGGGTCGCTCCGGTTTCGAGCGTCTCCTGATCGACAATCGGCGTTCTGTTTCCGCCCATTGAGGCGGGAAGCGTCGGCGCGGGCTTGTCCATGTCCATTGGGCGGCCTTGGCCGTTGAACAGCATGCCTGCAAACGGCGACGGACGGAGCACGGGGCTTTTTGCCGTAGTTACCTTCGCCTTGCAAGTCTGATCATTGCCCGGCTCGCCGAGAGGGGGCAGCCCGCGCAGGGCGTCGGCCACACCCACCCATTCCTTGACTGTCGGCTGCGGGTAGTTGTACTCGATGCAGGGGTCCTTGATCCCGACGAGGAACATACGCTCTCTGGTCTGCGGGACGCCGTAATTGGCGCTGTTCAGCACCTTAAGGTTGGTTTTGTAGCCAATCTCTTCCGCCTTCTTGCGGATGTCGGCGATAGTTCCAGCCCAGCGCTTGTTCTTGGCGAGTGCCTTGACGTTCTCCATCACGAACGCTTGGGGCTGGACCCTCTCGACCATGCCGAGGAAGTCGAAGACGTGACGCGAGCGGGGGTCGTTCGGGTCCATCTTCCCCGCGACCGAGAAGCCCTGACAGGGCGGTCCTCCAATGACTAGCTCCGCCGAACCCCTTCCGGGCAGTTCCTCAACCTCCCTGATATCCCCCGTGACTATCCTGTGGCTCAGTGTTTTGCCGGTCTTCTTCGAGATCGCGTCCATCGCGGCAGCGTAGGTTTTCATGGCGTCCGGGTTGATATCGTTCGCAAATACGGGGGTGAACCCGGCGGCGATGAAGCCGAGGTCGAGACCGCCCGCTCCCGAATAAAGGCTGACGAAACGCTTCATTAGAGCAATCCTCCTGAATAGTAGAGCTCATTCCAATATGGAATGAGCTCATGGGATGATATCATATACAAGCATGCGTTGCTGCCGGAAGGGGGCGTTTATGGAAGACTTCAATCTTTCTCTCGGGAGACTTATCGCTAAATGGCGGAGACGCTCCGGGATGTCACAGGCGGCGCTCGCTGAGGCAACGGGATGCCAGCAAGCGTCGATTTCGAAACTGGAAAGCGGCTCCAAGCGCATAACTGTCTCTGAGCTTTCTCAAGTGCTTTGTGCCTGCGGATTAACCTTCAGTGCGATAAGCGACGATCTTGATGGCCTTATCGCTTATGAGCCTCAACCTTTATGGGAGCGTGTAAATGAGTAGCAGTGCAAACATTTCTGAAATATGCGAAGCGCTTCTGGCGGCGTCCCTGCCTATAGATCCGAACTCGATGGAAAGCGCCGCGATTCAGGTTGCGGACTATTACGAGAACGGCCCTGAGGAATCCAGGATTCCCGCCGAAGAGATCTCCGATCGCTTCAGCGAGATGTGGAGCTTTTGGCTTGAGAACTACGATAGTCCCTCAAAGGAATTGAAGGACGTCATTAGCGCCGCGGTTGGCGTCGACCATGAAATGGAAGAGCTCGCGAACGGCTACTTCAAGCTCGAAGAAAAACTCGAGGAGAAGCAGTTCATGGCAAGGAGTCATGCAATCGCTTTGATTGGCTGTGCTCCGCTCATTCGTACCCTTGTCGTGGAGCAACACCTCGGTCTCGATAGGATTAGAGGCATTCTTAACGTTCCTGCCGCAACTTTCGACGCCATCAATGCTGTAATCAGTTCTATCGGTATTGACCCGCCCTTCGGCTCTGAGAGGATAGCCGGAATACATGAAACTGACGTTTCAGACGTCGCCGCCCTGTTTGGTGATATCGAACCTGACGTCGCTGGAGAAACTTTCCGAGGCCTTCTCGGATCGTTCTCGAGATGCGATACGCTTGCCGACGATGTTATCGACTTGGGCCTCATTCCTTTTGAGCCGTACCAGTTTATGCTCTACTTTGAGTTGCTTACGCTTGAGATGGTTGACAGATTCCCCGGCAGGGCGATTTACGAATGCACGCCCCGTTCGAGCAATGTAAAGGCGCTTTGGAACTCCATGTATCATCCCACTCAGGAGAATCCATACCTCAACAACGCCAAGTCTGTCTATTCACTTGACGAAGCATGGGCCGAAACGAAACTCTCCCGGCAGACTGGGAACGGCTCGATTCTACTTGCCGATGTCTTTAGCATTCTGGCAGAGTTGCCCTACACGACGAGAAGACGCGTTGCTCACATTATTCGTTGTTATTTGATTCTCATTGCCGATTCTCGTCAAACGAAGACGCCTTTGGAGCCGATCGGCGTCGATTCCATCAAGGCTTTTGTCAAGCGCGTGGGGATCTCAAACAGTTTAACCAAGGGCGTTCTCGATCAGAGGCTGGTAGATTTCCTTACCCGCTGCATTCATCCGGAAGAGGGCTGGTTCGCAAGGGGTCTCGGCTCTTCCGTGAACGAGACGAACGCTTCGGGGCGCAAATATGGCGATGTTGAATACTTGGACCTTTCAAATCGTGCACATATCGAAGCCTATGAGGCACACGGTGGCGGTCTGCGGGATGAGTACATTCAGGCGCACATTAACTCCCTGCATGAAACTGTGCGCTACCACGAGCACGAGGCGAAGTTACGCAACGAACCCTACGACATGACCGTTAGAGTCACGTACGTTGCCCATGACGTTTCGAGACTGATTGACTTTCATGATGGATGCACAAAGGAAATCGAGGGCATTCCGTTCGAGTTTCGCTTTATGACGTACGTCGATTTGCTCAACGCTGCTGGCGGCATCGATGTCGTAATCGGAAATCTGGCGGATTTTAATGAGTTGATTCATCAGAGGATCTCTAGGCTTCCCGATGCGTATACGTTGAAGCGGCGCTATCAGGAGATTACTGGATTGGGATTATCCGAAAAGAATTAGTTGCTGGGGCCCGCGTTCCGAGCTGTGGTGGTTCGGAACGCGGGCCTCTCTGTGCTTCCATGTAGCATAAGCGCTCGGGTATCTGTGCTTATTTTGACGTGTTGGATCCATTGGAGATGGGTGCGATTTGTATTCAGCATCTCTTTACTGCTGCGCATCTAGCCGCGGCATCAATGAACTTCGCTAGCGCTTTCGGACTGTCAAAAGGCATACACAAGTGCCAGTCTTTTGACATCGCGTGGCCTGAGCGGCGGCGTGCAACGGCTGCACGCCGCCTGCGTCTGCCTACATCCCCGCAATCCCGCGTGCCGCACTCAGCAGCTCGTACTCCCTCTGGCTCCAGTGGCGCAGCTCGGCAGCCCCGACGGCATCTCGGCACAGGTCCAAAAACACCTCGGCTCCTTCGCAGAAGCACTTGCGGGCAAAGGCTCCGGACCCGCTTGCGACACACGCGCCGTCGGCAAAGAGCTTCCAGCTCAAAGGATCGCGCGAGTTGTCGCCGGACAGCTTGATCTGCAGCACGTGCGGGTCACCAACGGCACAGAGTTCTTCCTCGAGCTTCTGTACCGTAAAGCGCATCTGGTGGGAGAGGCTGCTCTTGACCATGGCCGAGGCATAGCCGTTCGACTTGTCCAGAAGATGCATGTGATTCGGTTTGACGACCAGATTGTGGAAGTTGCGCTCACTGCGCACGGAGAAATTGTCCATACGGACTCCTTTCATCGGTGTTGGCAGGGCCACCGTGCCTCTTGGCCGGTTGGCGTCGGGATCGTGGAGCCAACTCTCTACCCCGACTCTGGATAAAATGCGCCCGCTCCTTGCAGGCACGATGGAGTCTATCAACGTGTACGGACAGAAACCAACGCCATCCGCGAAATGACGCGTGAACGGCGTTGGTTTCCCAAGTGATTATTCGGCTTTCATTCGGAAAAGTGTCGAAATCAGCCGTGTAAAAGTACGGAAAAGTGTCGAAATGGGCACCTTAAAACTTCGGAAAAAAAGTGTCTAATTCGATGGGCAAATTATCCGGAAAAGTGTAGCTGGATGACAAAACAGCACTTAGAAGCCGGTGCTGGATGCGGGATTTTGCGGCCGCCTTCAGCCCTCGCCTTCAGTCCTCGCTACTCGTCGTCTCCGTCGTTGGGGTCGCCCTTGAGGGTGTTGATGTCCAGGTACTCGTCATCGTTCTCTTTTTGCTGGGTCTCCGACTCCGCTTGGGTGGGGCCGCGGAACAGCTGGAATCCTTCAAACGCAATGGCGCCGAGCAGGGCAATGACAATGGCGATAAAGGCAACCTTGACTGCCTGCGGAAATTCCGAGAAACGCAGCGCCTTTTCCTCGGCGTAATAATCGGCGAAGCGCTCTTCGCCCGTGCTTTTGGTATACGCCGGCGCGGACGCGGCCTCCGGGTCATATTCCGGCGCAGGCGTGGCGGCGTACGGATCGTTGAGATAATCGCTTGATGCGGTGCCATAATCCTCGGTCTCGATGCGATCGTTGCCTGCATAGCCATCGGAATAATCGGAATATGCCGCACCGCCCTCATAGTCCGCGGCGCTCGTGTTGGCGGCAAAAAGCGGGTTAACTGGAACATCGAGCGCCGGCATGCCGGTAGAGGTCTCATCCAGATCGGCTGCAGCCCAGGAATCGTAGGCAACCTGATGGGCAACGGGCTCATCGAGCCTTGCGACCGGAGGCTTGCGTGCCGCGGGAACGGGCAACTGCTGGGCGCTGTACATAACGGTGCTGTCGGCCGATTTGCCCTGCGTCGCTGCAGCGAGAAATGCCGCCGTCTCGGACGGGTCACTTGCGGGGCGGGGAGCTGGTGTGGGCGCCGAAGTGGGTGCGGGCGTAGGCGCGGGCGTCGAAACAGGCGACTGCGCAGGAGTCGGCGCAGGTGCGGACTTAGGCGCAAGTGCGGGATTGGGGCTTGACGGGCGAGCCCCGCCGCCGCCCATGAGTTCGTCGGCGGTCCACGGGCGATCATTCATCACGTCGTCAAGGCTCAGTGAAAACAGGTCGTCTTCACCCTCATCGAACATGCGGTGCACATGTCCACCAATTGCCGGAATCAATCCGCGACCGGTGCATGATGCCTTGCTCAACGCCATTCTGTTCCATCCTTTCGAAATACTAATGACATCGATTATATGGAACTTCCCAAGCGGCTCGGTCTTGGATTCGTGCTTTCCAGAACTCGCGCCCAAAAGGGGAGGGTAATCCAGGCGAGTGCCTACTTGTCGCCGGCCGCCGCCTTGGCCTCATTGAGGTAGCTGTAGAAGCTGTACTTGGAGATGCCAAAGAACTCGCAGGCGCGCTCGCTCGACTTGGAAATGAGGAAGGCGCCGCGACGGTCAAGGTAGCCAATGGCACGAATGCGCTCGTCTTTGGTCATGAGTGCCGCGGGCTTGCCCACAAACTGCTCGCACTCGTGCAGCAGGTCTTCGAGCAGGTCGCCGATGTTCTTGGTAATGGGCTCGGGTTCGGTATAGCCCGTGCCGCCGGTGCCGGTAAAGGCGTCGAGCGAACGCTCAAAAGCCTTCATAAGCGTAATGTCAAAGTTGATGCCCAAAATGCCGACGGGTTTGCCCTCGTCGTCGCGGATAAAGATCGTCGACGATTTGAGCAGCTTGCCGTCGGCGGTTTTAGTGAGGTACGGCTCGCGGTCGTGTACGTCGGTGGCGCCCTCGTGCATGGACTCAAACACGATATGGCTGGGGCCGTCACCCAGTTTGCGCCCGCTGACGTGGCCGTTTTCGATCACTACGATGGAGTGGTCCACGTCCTCGGTCTCCAG
>USLO01000041.1 GCA_900555515.1 uncultured Collinsella sp. | reverse complement strand
GAGGCACCGGGCGTGGCGCGGGCAATCGCGGTCAGGTCGATCGGCGGCTGCGTCTTCACGCTCTTGGCATGCAGCTCGAGGATGTTCTTGCGGCCGGTCAGATCGGGCAGCTCAACGGGGATGCGGCGGTCAAAACGACCGGGGCGCAGCAGGGCCGGATCGAGGCTGTCGGGACGGTTGGTGGCAGCGAGGACAACGATACCCTTGTGGTTATCGAAGCCATCCATCTCGGTCAGCAACTGATTGAGCGTCTGCTCGCGCTCGTCGTTGCCGCTAAAGCCGCCGCCGTCACGCTTTTTGCCGATGGTATCGATCTCGTCGATAAACACAATGCACGGGGCCTTTTCCTTGGCCTGCTTAAACAGGTCGCGCACCTTGGCGGCGCCACGGCCGACGAACATCTCGACGAACTCAGAACCCGAAATGCTAAAGAACGGAACACCAGCCTCGCCGGCAACAGCCTTGGCTAGCAGGGTCTTACCGGTACCCGGAGGGCCAACAAGGAGAGCACCGCGCGGCAGCTTGGCGCCAATCTCCTCGTAGCGCTGGGGCTTCTCCAGAAAGTCGACGACCTCCTTGAGGGACTCCTTGGCCTCTTCCTGGCCGGCGACATCCTTAAAGGTCACGCCCACGTCCTTGGAGGCGATCACGCGCGCGCCGGACTTGCCCAGTCCACCGCCGCCAAAGCCACCGCCGCCAAAGTTCATCGAAGGACCGTCATCACCCATGGCCTTCTTCATGCGGCGGTTGAGCCACCAGCCGATCAGGAAGAAAATCGCCATGGGAAGGATGAGCGTAAGCAGGTAGTAGGTCATCAAACCCGAGTTTTTATCGGGAACGACCGACTCCAGCGAAGCGCCAGACTCAAGCACGCGATCGGTAAAGCCCGCATCGTTCGGCACACCGGTCGTCTTATAGGCGATGTTCTCGTCCTCGCCCTTCTTGGTGTAATAAATCGAGTAATCGTCCGTGTTGTACTCGACCTTGTCGACACTCTTCTTATCGAGCGCTTTGACAAACGTCGAGTAATCGGTCTTCGTAATCTGCTGCGTGTGACCGATGTTGGGGAACAGAACGGTCGAGAGCACGAGGTAGACGACGAAGGCGATGAGCACGTAGAGGATCATATTCCGTCTACGCTTGTTGTCATCCATCTCCATCTGCTTGAACTCCATCTACTGGGGTTAATAATGCTTTCTAGAATACCCAACCCGGACGGCGATAAACCGACGCCGGGCACGAAAAGACAGAGATGGCATCACTGGAAGTCGGCAAGGTTCAAATCTATACGGGCGACGGCAAGGGCAAGACGACGGCTGCGCTGGGGCTCGCGCTGCGTGCCACGGGCTATGGACTTAACGTGCTCATGCTTCAGTTTGCCAAGAAGCTGCACTGCGCCGAACATGATGCAGCACCTCGTTTAGGGCTATGCATCGTACAAGCCGACCGCGACACATCCGAGGCTTGCGCCGCGCAGATCATGGAGCTCGCATGCGAGCAGATATCACAGGTCGATGTTCTGATTTTGGATGAACTCGGCGAGGCCATGCGCCGCGGCTTCGTGACGCGCGAGGATGTCGAAGCGCTGATCGCGATAAAGCCCACCACCACGGAGCTCGTGCTCACCGGCCGGGGCTTGCTGCCCCTCGCGAACCTCGCCGACCTTGTCACCGAAATGCGCCCCATCAAACACTACTTCGACGAAGGACTCCTAGCCCGCCAAGGCATCGAATACTAGCCATTGGGGACGTCCCGAATGGCTAGGCGGTGGCGCGGCCTAGCCAGTTGCCGCTGTGGTGGTAGATGGTGAACATGGTTGCGGTGATGAGCCAGGTTACGGGGTAAACCAGCAGTAGATGCTCGAGCGACGGATCGAACGGCATGATCGCAAACACCCAGATCACCCTCAAGACAACGGTGCCAAAGATGGTGAGCATCATAGGCTGCAGACTCACGCCGGCGCCGCGAATGGAACCCGACGCGTTTTCGATAATCGAGAAGATCGCGTAGAACGGCGCGATGAAATGAAGAATCGTCGTGGTGTACGCCGAAATCGAAGCATCGTCGACAAACAGACGCGACAGCGGACCCGAGAACACCAGCAGCACGGCAGACAGGCCACCAATGAGCATAAACGACAGCACGAGCGACGTATGGTAGCCCTTGCGCATGCGCTCATAGTTGCGCGCGCCAAAGTTCTGTGCCGAAAACGTGGTGATCGACACGCCGAGCGCCTCGGTAACCATCCAGACAATGCCATCTAAGCGGCCCGAAAGACCCCACGCCGTGGTGACATCGGCACCAAACGAGTTGACCGACACCTGAATCAAAACGTTGGAAATCGAATACGCAGCAGACTGAAAGCCAAGCGGCAGACCACACGAGATCATGCTCTTACAAATGCCAGGATCAATGCCGAGTTTGGACAGCGAAAGCCGCCACGCACCCGGTGCGTGCATCATGCGAATCACGATCATCGTGGCGTTGGAGCAAATGGTCAGCGCCACCGCGATGCCGCAGCCCAGCGCCTCCATATGAAGCACGGCAACAAAGATGACATCCAGCACCGCATTAACAAGGCAGCCGGAAGCGATGATCACAGCAGGCCCGCGCGTGTCGCCCACGGCGCGCAGCAATGCCGTTCCCATATTGAGCAGCAGCGCCGCAACCATGGCGGCAAAATAGCAACGAGCATAGGCCACGCCCTCGGCCAAAAGTTCATGCGGCGTGTTCATAAGTACCAGCATGGGCTCAACGAACACTATGCCAAGAATCGAGAAAACGATACCGCCCACCAGCGCGAGCGTCATGGCCGTATGGACCGAACGACTCAGTCGCTCATCATCGTGCTGGCCAAAATACTGACCGGTAATGACCGCGCAGCCGGCGCCGACGCCAACGCAAAAGCCAATGCAGAGCTCGGTGAGCACCATCGTGGCCTGAATGCCGCCCAGCGCAAGCTTGCCGCCAAACTGACCGACGATATAGGTGCCGATAAGCGTGTAGGCCTGCTGAAAAAACGAACTAAAAAAGATGGGAACGCACAGCGACAGCAATTGCTGCCAAATGACACCTTGCGTTACATCGATAGCCGTAGATTTCTTAGCCACACGCCCTCCCCACACGCATACGTCAAACAGCAAAACAGCAATTTAAAACCAAAGCCAAAACCAGCTTAGCACCGACTGGCGGCGACCGAAACACCCCGAATTGGAGCACGGTGCGGAATAACTGCCTAGTGATACAAACCCGGCTGGTAGTGATACTCATTGCTCGCGTGCGGGCACAGCTGCCAAAAGGCGACGGCGCTCGCCGCGGCAACGTTGAGTGAATCGACCCCGTGCGCCATCGGAATGCGCACGGCCCGGTCGCAGCCCGCGATGGTCTTGGCGCCTAAGCCGGCACCCTCGGTGCCCATAAAAATCGCCAAGCGATCAATCTTCTGCAGCACGGGATCGTCCAGCGATACGGAATCGTCCGTCAACGCCATAGCGGCACACGAAAAACCGGCATCGTGCAACGCGCTCAGACCATCATGCGGCCACACACGAGCCTCGCTGCCAATGCGCGTCCATGGCACCTGAAACACGGTGCCCATGCTCACGCGGGCCGAGCGACGATACAGCGGATCGCAGCACGTCGGGCTGACCAAAATACCGTCAACGTTCAATGCGGCAGCCGAGCGGAAAATCGCGCCAACATTGGTGTGATCGACAATACCCTCAAGCACGCACACGCGCACCGGGCGATCCCCCGCCGCCTCGACGACGCCGCCCAAGAACTCATCAACCGGAATCTGACGCGGGCGACGGAACGCCGCAAGCGCACCACGCGTCACGTTAAAGCCCGTCAACTGCTCCATGAGCTCCATGGAGGCCACGAACACAGGAACCGGACCCGCGCCCTCGCGCACGACTAGGCGCTCAAACAGCGGCATCATCTGGTCGAGCCAGCGTTCGCCCAACAGAAAGCTCACCGGCTGATATCCGGCACGCACCGCGCGCTCGATAACCTTGGCGCTCTCGGCGATAAAGATGCCCTTTTGCGGCTCCAACACGCAGCGAAGCTCGCGCTCGGTCAGTCGCACATAGGCATCGAGCCGCTCGTCCTCGAGCGAATCAATTCGCAGAACCTCAACGACATCAGTCATAGCAGCCAGCCCGCACCTTTCTTTGCAGCACCTATACAAATATCGGGGCAACGCCATGCGCCGCCCCGTCATTCATTTCAACCCGATAATACCGAAGGGATAATCGGTTTTACGCCTCGATGCGACGATACGTCACGAACTCATAATCAACGCCCTCGTCACCCTCACCGGCGACAATCGTCGCGACCCCGCTACGCTGCGCAATCTCCCACGCAGGATCGGCTTCCAAATCGGGAAAGTACGTATCCACGACATGGACGCAGTGGTTATGCGTGACCTCGGCCTCGGCGCAATACGGCAGAAACTGACGATACACCTCACCGCCACCGATCACCCAGGCAACGGGTTCATCGGCAACCGCGGCGAGCGCCTCGTCAACGCTATGCACTACGTCGACGCCCTCGGGTGCAAAGCTATCGTCGCGCGTAAGCACGATATTGCGGCGATTCTTAAGCGGACGCCCGCCGGGAAAACTCAACAGGGTCTTGCGTCCCATAATGACCGGGCACCCCTTTGTACACGCCACAAAATGGCGCATATCGGCGCGATTGGACACGACCATGTCTCCCTCGCAACCAATGCCCCAGTCATCGCACACGGCGACAATAGCAGAAAGCTTACACGTCATGCGCGTCACCTACACCGCAATGGGGATGTTCTTGACCTGCGGGCCGTGCTCATAGCCCTCGACGATCAGGTCATCAGTCGTAAACGCGTAAAAATCATGCACATCGGGGTTAAGCGTTACCTTGGGCGCCGCAAACTGCGGGCGCTCGATAAGCTCACGGACGATATTGACATGACGGTCGTAAATGTGGGCATCGGCAATCACATGCAGCAGCTCACCCGGAATCATATCGACCGACTGTGCGACCATCATCAGCAAGATGGCGTACTGGCACACGTTCCAGTTGTTCGCGGCCAAAATGTCCTGGCTGCGCTGGTTGAGAATCATGTTAAGCGTGGGCTTATCGTCCTGCGGGCGCTGCGTCACGTTATACGTCACGCTGTACGCGCACGGATACAGGTGCATCTCGGACAAGTCGCTGAATACATAGGTGTTCGTCATAATGCGCCGACTGTACGGTGTGTGTTTAAGATCGTACAGCACGCGGTCCATTTGGTCAAAGTCACCCTCGGCATAATGGCTTTTCTGGCCAATCTGGTACCCGTAGGCCTTGCCGATGGAGCCGGTCTCGTCGGCCCACTCGTCCCAAATATGGCTGTTGAGGTCATGTACGTTATTAGACTTCTTTTGATAGATCCACAGGATCTCGTCCATGGCGGACTTGAGCGCCGTACGACGCAGCGTAAGCGCGGGGAACTCCTCGCGCAGGTCGTAGCGCGCCGTGACGCCAAAGTTTTTAATGGTATAGGCAGGGGTGCCGTCCTCCCACACCGGGCGGACCTTTTGGCCCTCGGTGGTGGTGCCATGGTCCAGAATGTCGCGGCACATGGCTACAAACTGTTGATCAGCCTTGCTCATTGACCCTCCTGTCAGTCGCCTACAAGCGAGATTCATTGTAGCCCAGGCGCACGCGGCCCCACAGCCCAAACATAAGCGCTCATTTTCTGACATATGCCAGAAATTCCTTGCGCAAATCTGCGCGTTCGCTATTCTATTGTTGACATATGTCAGATAAGGAGTGCGCATGGCAGGAAGACGCGAGAAACTGCGCCGCGTCGGGATCATCCCCGAATACCGCGGCTTTACCCCTGACGGCCTAGCCAGCGGCGACGCCATCGACATGACGATCGACGAACTCGAGGTCCTGCGCCTGTGCGACCTGGAAGGACTCAATCAGGAGGAAGTCGCCCAGCACATGGGCATTGCCCGCGCCACGGTGGCGGCAATCTGCAGCCGCGCGCATCGCAAGGTGGCAAACGCATTGGTCAATGGACGGGCGATTATCATCGAAGGCGGCAATATCGCATACTCCCCCATCACCACGACAACGGCCGCATGGCCAGCAAAGGAGGTCGACACCATGAGGGTAGCAACCACGTACGACAACGGCAACATCTTTATGCACTTTGGCCGCAGCGAGCAGTTCAAGATCTATGACATCCAGGACGGCAAGGTGCTCAACGAGCAGGTCGTGGGCACCGGCGGCACCGGTCACGGCGCGCTGGCGGGTCTGCTCGCCAATGGCGACGTGGACACACTCATCTGTGGCGGCATCGGCGGTGGCGCTATCAACGCGCTTGCCCAAGCCGGTATCACCGTCTATGCGGGAGCCCAGGGCAGCTGCGATGCGTGCGTCGAGGCCCTTATCGCCGGCACGCTCGCACAGAACGGCGAGGCCACCTGCGGCTGCCACGGTCACGACCACGAGCATTCCCATGAGCATGGCGAGTCCTGCAGCTGCCACGGCCATCACGAGCACGAGGGCCACGAGGGCTGCGGCTGCCACTAACGGCACGGCACCGCGAACTCGGGGCGCGACGCTGAACGCAACCCAACAATCATAGCCAACAACAAAGGCCACCCGGTAGCTTCCGAGTGGCCTTTGCCATATCAAGCTGGAATTACAGCACTATTTCTTATTGCGCATCTGCGCTTCCATCTGGCGCAGCAGGTCCATATCGGACTTAGGACCGCCCGTTCCCAGACCGCCCATGCCGCCCAGACCCATAGCGTCCAGGCCAGGGATATTGGGCATGCGCATCTTCTTGCCCTTCTTACCCTTTTTGCCCTTCTTGCCACCAGCCTGTGCCTGATTGGCCATCGTGCGCATGCGGCCCAACATCTTATTCATCTCGCCCCACTGCTTCATAAGGCTATTGACCTCGGTGGGGGTTACGCCGGCTCCCTTGGCAATGCGGGCGCGGCGCTGGCCGTTGATAATGGAGGGGCGCAGGCGCTCCTCCTTGGTCATCGACATGATGATGGCCTCGTTCTTATCGAAAATGCCCTCGTCCAGGTTGCCGCCCATCTGGTTGAGTGCACGCTGACCACCAGGGAGCATGCCCAGAATGCCCTTCATGCCGCCCATCTTCTTGACGGCCTTCATCTGGTCGAGCATGTCGTTCATGGTAAAGCCCTCGCGCAGCATGCGCTCGGCAGCCTCGAGCTGCTCGGCGTCGGCCGCCTCCTGGGCCTTCTCGATGATGCCGACAACATCGCCCATGCCCAGAATGCGCTTGGCCATACGATCGGGATAGAACGGCTCCAGCGAATCGGGCTTCTCGCCCATGCTCACAAACTTGATGGGCTTGCCGGTCACCTGGCGCACGGAAAGCGCGCCGCCGCCACGGGCATCGCCGTCGAGCTTGGAGATGATCACGCCGTCAAAGTCGGTGCGCTCGGCAAAGGTCGAGACGACGTTGACGATATCCTGGCCGGTCATGGCATCGACGACCATCAGCACCTGATCGGGCTTGACGGCCTTCTTGATGTCCACGGCCTCCTGCATCATCTGCTCGTCAATCTGAAGACGACCGGCGGTATCGACGATGACCACGTCGCGCAGGTGGTCAACGGCCTCCTGGATGGCGCCCTTGGCGATATCGACCGGGTGTGCACCATCGCCGCGGAAGACCGGAACGCCGATCTCTCCACCGAGCGTGGCCAGCTGGTCGGCAGCGGCAGGACGGTAGACGTCGCAAGCAGCGAGCAGCGGCGAGCGGCCCTGCTTCTTGAGCAGGTAGGCCAGCTTTACGGCCGCCGTGGTCTTACCGGAGCCCTGCAGACCCACAAGCATGATGACGTTGGGGATGCGGTTGCTAAAGACGAGCTTGCTCTCGGTGGAACCGAGCATCTCGGTAAGCTCGTCGAGCACGATCTTGACGACGTTTTGCGCCGGCGACAGCGACTCCATGACCTCGGCGGTCATGCAGCGCTCCTTGGTCTTGGCGACAAACTCCTTGACGACCTTAAAGTTGACGTCGGCCTCGAGCAGCGCCATACGGATGTCGCGCATGGCCGAGGTGATATCGGCCTCGGTCAGCTTGCCCTTGCCGCGCAGGCGGTCAAATGTGTCGTTGAGGCGATCGCTCAGGGAATCAAACACTAGTCACTCCTTAGTTGGACTCGCCCACCAGGGCGCGGCAGAAATCTTTGGCATTAAACTCCTGCAGGTCATCGACCTGCTCGCCCACGCCGATGCGCAGGATGGGAAGCTTGAGCTTCTCGGCCACGGCCATGGCGATACCGCCCTTTGCCGTGCCGTCGAGCTTTGTCATGATAATACCGTCCAGGCCAAGCGCCTCGTTAAACTCGAGCGCCTGGTTGAGGCCGTTTTGGCCCGTTGCGGCATCGATCACGAGCACGACATAGACGGGCATGGGGCCGGCGGCCATATTGGCGGCGCGCTTACGGGTCACATTGACCACCTTGGCAAGCTCGCGCATGAGCTCGGGGCTCGTGTGCAGACGACCGGCGGTATCGATGAGCACCAGGTCGCTGCCGCGCTTGTCAGCCTCGTCGAGCACGTCGTAGCAAACACTTGCCGGGTCGGAGCCGCGGTCGCGCTTGATGACGGGGACGCCAGCGCGCTGGCCCCACACATCGAGCTGCTCGATAGCGGCAGCGCGGAAGGTATCGGCCGAACCGATCACGACGTTCTTGCCGCGGGCGGCCATGGCGCTCGCGATCTTACCGACCGTCGTGGTCTTGCCGGCACCGTTAATGCCCACAAACAGCACGCAGCTCGGCGTATCGGAGAACGGATCGCGCTCGATGGGCACAAAGTGCTGCTCAAGCTGCTCGGCCAGGGCGCGACGGAGTTGCGGGGCGGTCTTGAGGTTCTTCTTAGCCGCGGCATCACGCAGGTCATCGGAGACCTTTATGGCGACCTCGGCGCCCATGTCACCCATGACGAGGATGTCCTCCAGGTCCTCCCAAAAATCCTCGTCGACCTCGCCGCCAAAGTAAAAGACCTCGTTGAGGGCCTCGCGACTGCGCTCAAGTCCGCGCGAGAGAGCGTCAAAGAATCCCATTATGCATTCACGACCTTTCCGGTTTCGCGATCGAGTTTTTGCGAGACGACGCGACTGACGCCGTCGGCTTGCATCGAAACGCCGTAGAGAACGTCAGCATCCTCCATAGTACGGCGCTGATGCGAAATGACCAAGAGCTGCGTATCGGAACGCAGCACATCGAGGGCGCCGATGAGCTTGGACAGGTTGGCGTCGTCGAGCGCCGCCTCAACCTCGTCCAGCACATAGAACGGCACCGTGCGCGTGCGGTACACGGCAAAGAGCAAGGCGAGCGCCGTCAGACTCTTCTCGCCACCCGACATGAGCATCATCTTGGTAATGCGCTTGCCGCGCGGTTGCGCCACGACCTCGATACCCGTCTCGGCAGGACGCTCGGGATCGGTCATCTCCAGATGCGCCTGACCGCCCGGGAAGAGCATGGCGAAGATCTCGCGGAAGTTCGCATCGACCTTCTCAAAGGTAACTAGGAAGGCCTTACGCATCTTGCGGTCGATAGCCACCGTGATCTTGGTGAGCGCCTTGCGCGCGCTCTCCAGATCGGCCAGCTGCTCCTCGATGTAATCGGCGCGGCGCTTGAGCTGCTCGTACTCCTCCATGGCAACCTGGTTCACGGGACCCAGATTGTTGATCTGACGCACGAGCTGGTTGAGCTCGCGCTCGGCGGCGTCGCGGTCGGTGGGAGCAGGAAGCATGAGCGCTTCCTCGAGCACCGTGGTGCCATCGGCGGTAATGGCCTTGATGGCGGCCTCTACCTGCACCTCGAGCTTGCCGCGCGCAACCTTGAACTCGTTTTGCGTGGCGGAGGCGGTATCGACTCGCTCCTTAGCGCGGGCAACCTCTGCCTTGGCATCCTCGATGGTCTTCTTGAGCGAAGCGGAGTCCGCCTCCTCCAGAGAGGCCTGGTCACGCAGGCGCGCTGCCCAATCCGACGCGCGCTCCAACAGGGCAGAATAGCGTTCGTGCATGGGGTCGACGCGCAGGCGCAGCAGTTCGAGCGAGCGCGAAGCCTGGCGTGTTCCGCGGATACGACGGTCGATGCCCTCAAGACGATGCTCCAGGTCGGGCACGCGGCCCTTCAGCGAACGCAGGCGTTCGCTCGTCTGGGCCAGGCGCACCTTGGCATCGGCGAGCTTGCCGGCAGCCTCGGAATCGTCACGGCGAACACGGTCGAGTTCGTCGTTGGCCTCGGCAATCTGCAAGCCCAGATCGCTTGCCTGCGCGCGGGCCTCGTCACGCGAACGGGTGAGCTCGTCGACACGCGGGCGCGCAGCGCGAACGGCCTCGGAGGCCTGCTCGCGTCGCTTGGAGATGCGCACGCGCTCGACCTCGGCATTGTTGGCGCTTTGCTCCAGACGGCCGATCTCGGAAAGCAGCGAGCGGCGCTCGCCCTCAAGGCGGGCAATCTCACCGGCGGCATCGCCCTCGGCGGCACGCGCTTCCTCAACGGCCGCATTGGCCTCGACGACCTGATCTGACACATGCTCAAACACAGCAGCCAGATCGGGCTCCAAGCCCTCCAACTCGCGGATACGGCGCTTGCGCTCCAAGGCACCCGACGCCTCGCCGGCATCGAGGCCCACGCGCACCAGGCCACCGCAGGCGACGCGGGCGCCATCGGGGGTCACGTAAGTCACGCCGTCAACGACCGGCGCCGACAGCGCGGCAGCAAGATCGTCCACGACGTAATAACCGCCGAGAAGCGCCTCAACGACGGGACCATAGCCTGCGCGCACGGACAGACGATCAACCAGACGGGTACCGGAGGCGCCCTCAGCGGCGGTAGAGCCGCTCACGCCGCGCGCCACCAGCAGCGCCTCGCCCGAGGCCTTCTTCTGGTCCAGAGCGGCACGACCGGCACGCTCAAGCGTGGCGGCGTCATCAAACAGCAGCGCATCGATATCGCCGGCGAGCAATTGCTCAACCAGGCCCTCAAGCTCGCGTGGGGCCTCGAGCACGTCGCCCAGACGACCCGAGACATCGTCGCCCAGCGAACCCACCAGACGGCTCACGAGCGGCGAGCTGTCGGCCATGCGGGCATCAAGCTTCTTTTGGCTGGCAAGCTCCGAGCGCACCTCGGACAGCTTGTTGCGCGCCTCGCTCTCGCGGGCACGCAGGTCCTTCAGGGCCGCGCGTGCCGTCTCGGTGGCCTCACGCGCATCAACCTGAGCCTGGCGCGCTTCCTCAAGAGCGCCCTCAAGCTCCTCGGCGCGGTTGCGACGGCTCTCGAGCGAGGCCGTGACCTCCTCGAGCTGCTCGTCAATCTGCTCCAGGCGCGAGGCATACATGTTGTCCTCGACCTCGGCATTGCTCAAGGAATCCTTCACCTTGGCGAGCTCAAGCGCGGCGTTATCAGCCACACGCTGCACATCGCGCTGCTCACGCGTAAGCTGCGAAATCTGATTGTCGAGCGCCACGCGCCGCTCGTGGAGCTCAGCGGCGGCAGGACCAGCGGCGTCAACGTCCTCCTGGGCCTGCATATGCGCACCGGTCACTTCCTCAAGCTGCGCACGCGCGTCCTCGAGCTCCTCGACCACGCGACGACGCTGATGCTCGGAGCTCGAAATCTGACCGCGCATGTCAGACAGGCGCGACACCATGTTGTGGCCCTTTTCCTCGAGCAGGCGCATGTCGGAGTTAATGCGGCCGACCACATCTTGCATATGACGGCGTTGCTCGCCCAGGTCGCCCACAAACAGGCCCTTTTCCTCAAGCATAACCTGGAGCTTCTCGAGCTCGCGCTCCTTTTCGCTCATGCGGTACTGCGCAAGCTCCAGCTCGGCAGCACCTTCCTTGGAGCGGCTCTCCAGGTCGTTCCACTGCGACTGCAGCGAACGAAGCTCATCGACAGCCAGCATCTGCGTAAGCTCGTTCGCGCGCGAGGACAGCTCTTTGTACTTGCGCGCGCGATCGACCTGACGCTCCAG
>USLO01000040.1 GCA_900555515.1 uncultured Collinsella sp. | reverse complement strand
AGCACCGCGTACAGCGAGTGGCTGGAGCAGTACAAGAAGGATGCCGACATCACCGTTAACCCCATGCCCAAGGACGTGCCGTACAACGTCAGCCTGAAGGGCGTCACCAAGAGTTCGACCGACGATTCGTCGACGACTGAGTAATCATGGGGCGGCGCTCGTGTGAGTGCCGTCCGCACTATTGAGGAGGATTTGCAGATGACCAACGAAGAGCTGCAGAAGGAAATGATTGCGGCCATGAAGGCCAAGGACAAGGTTCGCCTGTCCATCATTCGCCAGGTCAAGGCCGAGGTGAAGAATATCGAGGTCAACGAGCGCCGCGATGTGACCGAGGAAGACGTCAACAGCATGATCAAGCGTTTGATTAAGCAGACGAGCGAGACGTTGGAGATGTCCATCAAGGCCGGTACCGACCAAGAGCGTACCGACAACCTGACCGAGCAGGTCAAGATTCTGGAGAGCCTGCTGCCCGCGCAGGTTTCGGGTGAGGAGCTCGAGGCCCTGATCGAGCAGGTTATCGCCGAGCTGGGTGCCACGTCCAAGAAGCAGATGGGCCAGGTTATGGGTGCACTCGGCAAGGCCACCGGCGGCAACTTCGACAAGCCGGCCGCGGCAAAGATCGTCGGAGCAAAATTGGCGTAATTTGTTACGCGGTTTTACCAAACCGCGTAACGGCTCGACGCTGCAAACCCGCACACGCGGCAATCTGACGTTCAATTTCAAGGGCGCGACCATAAGGTCTGCGCCCTTTCATTTCACGTCACCTTGCTCGCGTGTACGGTTTTCGCTGACTTATGCTCAACAAGGGCGGTTGGAGGAAGGGCGTCCCCCGCGGGCGCTCATTGGGGACGGGCTTAAATGAGTGCCCAATGAGCAGGTACTCATTTAAGTCTGTCCCCAATGAGTGGGTGGAAGGTTGCGGGTTCTTTACGGGAATGTAGTGTGGGCTGCGGAAACGTGGTTCTTTCCGTACAATAGTTCAACTCGTGTAAACGCAGGGAAGGGACATTCATGGCAGACATGATCGAGATCAAGCATCTCAACAAGTACTTTGGCGACCTGCATGTGCTCAAAGATATCAACCTCACCGTCAAACGTGGCGAGAAGCTCGTAATGATCGGGCCTTCCGGCTCGGGTAAATCGACGCTCATCCGTTGCGTCGATTATCTGGAGGAGCCCACGTCGGGCGAGGTTGTCATCGACGGTACGCCGCTCACCAAAAAGAATCACCTGGAGATGGCTCGCAAGTATAGTTCCATGGTGTTTCAGCAGTTCAACCTGTATCCCAACATGACGGTGCTGGGCAACCTGACGCTCGCGCCCATCAAACTGCAAAAGAAGAGCAAGGAGGAGGCGACCGAGATCGCCATCGCTGCGCTCAAGCGCGTCGGCATGGCACATAAGGCCGGCGAGTATCCGCAGAATCTCTCGGGTGGTCAGCAGCAGCGCATCGCCATCGCCCGTGCCCTGTGCACCAAGCAGCCCATCATCCTGTTTGACGAGCCGACCTCGGCGCTCGACCCCGAGATGGTCCAGGAGGTTCTGGACGTTATGATTGAGCTCGCGCAGGAGGACATCACCATGATCTGCGTGACGCACGAGATGGGTTTTGCGCGTCAGGTGGCCGACCGCGTCATCTTTATGGAGGACGGCCGCATTCTGGAGGAGGGCACGCCCGAGCACTTCTTCGATAACCCCGAGAACCCGCGCTGCCGCGAGTTCCTGTCCAAGATTCTGCACTAGGCGCGGTGATGGACATGACGGATATGACGAGGGCGGCCGTGTCGCGCCGCCACTTTTTGCAGCTGGCGGGCGCCGGCATGCTCGCGCTGACGGGGACCGCGCTTACCGGTTGCGGCAACTCCGCCGGCGGCGAGGGTTCCGACAAGGGGTCCAAGCTTGCGGCCATCAAGTCGCGTGGCCATCTGAATGCCGGCGTTAAGAAGGACGTTCCCGGCTATGGCTATTACGACACCGCCAAGGGCCGCTTTGAGGGCATGGAAGTCGATTTGTGCTACCAGATCGCCGCTGCCGTCTTTGGCGTGAGCTACAAGGAGGCCCGCGCCCAGGAGCTTGTCGAGTTTACCGACGTAACGCCCAAGACACGCGGCCCGCTGATCGATAACGGCCAACTCGACGTGGTCGCGGCGACCTACACCATCACCGACGAGCGCAAGAAGAGCTGGGATTTCTCGACGCCGTACCGCACCGACTACGTGGGGCTCATGGTCAAGAAGCGTTCGGGCTTTACCTCGATTGAGGATCTGGACGGCAAGGTCATCGGCGTGAGCCAGGGTGCTACCACGCAGGGCCTGATCGAGCAGATGATCAAGGACAACGGCTTTAGCTGCAAGCCAGAGTTTAGGGCCTTTAGCGGCTATCCCATCATCAAGAGCTCGCTCGACGCCGGCAATATCGACGTCTTTGCCATGGACCGCTCCACGCTGGCCGGTTACATGAACGAGACCGTTGAGCTGCTGCAGCCCGAGGTCAAGTTTGGCGAGCAGGGCTACGGCGTGGCGACCAAGAAGGGCTGCGACCTTTCGGCCGTGGTCGATCAGGTGATTTGCGATCGCCTGGCCGACGGCTGGCTCGACCAAGAGGTCAAGACCTGGGGTCTTGTATAGGCGCATCGTCCAAGGAAGGAATCAAATGCTCGAAGGATTATTTGACGCCGACCGTTGGTCGACGACATTTCAAAATATGGGGCCCTTCTGGGAGGGCTTTGGCGTGACGCTGCAAGTGGTCGTTGCCGGCCTGCTGTTGTCGCTGGTGCTGGGCACGCTGCTGGGCGTGTTCTCTACCACTCGCTCGCGCGTGCTGCGCGCCATAAGCCGCGTGTACGTGGAGTTTTACCAGAACACCCCGTTGCCCGTGCAGGTGCTCTTTATGTACATGGCCGGTCCGCAGTTTTTGCAGGCCATAACCGGTGCCGACCAGCCGGTGCGCATCGCGCCGTTCGTGCTGGGCTTCTTGGGCGTGGGTCTGTATCACGCGGCCTACATTTCGGAGGTCATCCGCACTGGTATCGAGGCGGTTCCGCGCGGTCAGATGGAGGCGGCCCAGAGCCAGGGCTTCACCCGTGCGCAGGCGTACTGGTACATCGTACTGCCCCAGACATTCAAGATCATTCTGCCGCCGCTGTGCAACCAGGCGCTCAACCTGGTCAAGAATACGTCGGTGCTGGCGCTTGTGGCCGGCGGCGACCTTATGTACCGTTCCGACAACTTTGTGAGTCTGTACGGTTACCTGCAGGGATACATCGTCTGCTGCCTTATGTACTTCATCATCTGCTTTCCGCTCGCCATACTGGTGCAGTGGCTCGAGCGCCGCTCCAAGGAGCGTCCGCGCGGTGTGAGCCTGGCCGAGCTGGGGCTCGACAACGTAGAGGAGGCCTAGCGCATGGAAATCTTCAACGCAACCAACCTGCTCTACATTTGGGGCGGCTTTGTTAAGACAATCGAGATCTCGGTGCTGTCGATCTTTTTCTCGCTCATCTTTGGCACGGTGCTGGCGCTTGTTAAAAGCTATGCGCCCCGCCCGTTCCGTATTTTGGTGAGTGCCTATATCGAGCTGTTCCGTTGCACGCCGAACCTGCTGTGGATCCTTTTTATCTACTTTACGGTGCAGGGTTTGGACATTGTGATTTCGACCATCGCCTTTACGCTGTTTACCAGCGCTGTTATGGCTGAGATTGTGCGCGGCGGCCTCAACTCGATTCCGCGCGGCCAGTTTGAGGCAGCGCAGAGCCAGGGCTTTGGCTTCTTTGCCACCATGCGCTACATCATTCTGCCGCAGACGTTTAAGACGATCATTCCGGCGCTGTTTAGCCAGTGCACGACCGTCATCAAGGACAGCTCGTATCTTTCGGGCATTAACGTGGCCGAGCTCATGTACACGGCAAATGTCGTGATGGCCCACGCGATTGACTTGTCGCAGGTGCTTATGCTCTACGGCCTGGTGTTTGCGATGTACTTTGTGCTCAACTTTGGTATCTCGCTGCTGGTTCGCGCATATCAGAGGCGAATGGTGGCCGCATAGTCCTGCTTCCCCAAGCACGGCACCTTGCCCCTCAATCGTCGCTTGCGTACATTTAGTACGCGGCGCTCCTCTTTCGGGGCAATCTGCCGCACTTGAGAAACCAGGACGGTCGTAAGTGACAAAATGGGAATCAGGAATCGCCTATTTCTCATTTGTTAGAAAGGAATCGCGATGAGCGATCTGGAGAATAAGAAGAATCCTGTGGTCATTACCATCGCGCGCGACTTTGGCGCCGAGGGCCACGAGATTGGCCGCATGCTTGCCGACGAGTTGGGGATTCCGCTGTACGATAACGAGCTGCTGGTACGTGCGTCGCTGCGCGCGGGCGAGTCGCTCGATAAGATGGCCGCCTATGATGAGCGTCTGGCCGTGGAGAACATGGCGTTTCTGCCCGACCGCTACGATGCGCGTTCGTACTCGGATAAGTTGTTCCAAAAGATGAGCCAGGTGATTTTGGATCTGGGCGAGACCGAGAGCTGCATTATCGAAGGCCGTCTGTCCGATTACCTGCTGCGCAACAACCCCAGCCACATTGCCGTGTTGGTGACCGCACCCTTTGAGGACCGCGTCGAGATTGTGCGCAAGAAGCGTGGCCTTAACAAAAAGAAGGGCGCCAAGCTGGTCAAACAGCAGCAGAAGGCGCGCGAGGCGTTCTATAAGCGCTATAGCGCCGGCAAGTGGAAGATGACGAGCGGTAAAGACATCGTCGTCAACCGCGCCAAGCTGGGCCGCGAGGGTTGTAAAGACGTTATCGCCGCTGCCTACCGCTACAAGATGGCGCAGCTCGAAGGCTAACCGGTCGAAACCACCACAAGGGGACAGGCACCTTTGTGGTGGTTTTTGTTTTAGGCGGAGGGGAAGGCTTTGGCGGCAGTGCCTATCCTCGGCTTTTGCCAAATCTCGATCTGTAACACCAAGCCAGCGAAAAAGGCTCTAACTGTTACAGATTGAGACGAACTGTTCGGCCGCCAACCTAACGTCTCGATCTGTAACATGTAGCGAGGAATTTGGCCTCTAACTGTTACAGATTGAGATGAACAGGCGGATGTTCGCACAATATCTTGATCTGTAACAACTACGAGGCTCAACAGGGTCTATTTGTTACAGATTGAGACAAAACGACCGGTCAGGCCCCAAACCACCACAAAGGTGCCTGTCCCCATCGTGGTGGTTGGGGCGGCCGGCATAGAAAAAAGTCCCCGCCGGGCGTGTGCTCGACGGGGACTTTGCCGTTTGATGGCTAGCGCTGCAGGTGATTACTCGCCCAGCAGGCTCTTGGTGATGGAGGCAGCGGCCTTCTTGCCGGCGCCCATCGCCAGAATGACCGTAGCGGCACCGGTGACGATGTCGCCGCCGGCCCAGATGCGGGGATCGGTGGTCTGGCCGGTCTCCTCGTCGGCAACGATGTAGCCCCACTTGTTGAGCTCCATCTTGCCGCCGATCTTCTTTGCGAAGGGGTTGGCGTTGGTGCCGATAGCCGAGATCGCGACGTCGCAGGGGATCTCCTCGATGGCGCCCTCGATGGGCACCGGACGACGGCGGCCGGACTCGTCGGGCTCGCCGAGCTCCATCTTCTGGACCTTGACGGCGCACACGGAGCCGTCCTCGCCAGCGACAAACTCGAGCGGGGAGACGAGCGGCAGAACCTCGACGCCCTCGGCCTTGGCATGGTGCAGCTCGGCGCGACGGCAGGGCATCTCGTCCTCGGTACGGCGGTAAGCGATGATGGCGTGCTCGGCGCCCAGGCGCTTGGCGGTACGGACGGCGTCCATAGCCACGTTGCCGCCACCAAAGACGACGACGTTCTTGCCGTGCTTGGTGGGGGTGTCGTACTCGGGGAACTTGTTGGCCTTCATCAGGTTCACGCGGGTGAGGTACTCGTTTGCGAAGAAGACGTTGGGCAGGTTCTCGCCGGGGACGTTGAGGAACTTGGGCAGGCCAGCGCCGGTCGCCACGTAGATGGCGTCGAAGCCCTGCTCGAACAGCTCCTCGGCCGTGGCCATGTTGCCCACGACGGAGTTGTACTCAAACTTGACGCCCATGTCCTCCAGGCCGTCAATCTCGCGCTTGACGACTGCCTTGGGCAGACGGAACTCGGGGATGCCGTAGACCAGCACGCCGCCGCCGGTGAAGAAGGCCTCAAAGACGGTGACGTCAAAGCCGTTGCGGGCGAGCTCGCCAGCGCAGGTGATGCCGGACGGGCCGGAACCGACGACGGCGACCTTCTTGCCGTTCTTGGGAGCCATCTTGGGCGTAGAGGCGAGCTCGGGGCGGTCACCCAGGAAGCGCTCGAGCTGGCCGATGGCCACGGGCTCGGACTTCTTGCCACGGATGCACTTGCCCTCGCACTGGTTCTCCTGCGGGCAGACGCGGCCGCAGATGGCGGGAAGCATGGAGTCCTCGCGGATGGTATCGAGAGCGCCGCCGAAGTCCTTCTCGCGGATCTGCTCGATAAAGCGGGGGATGTTGATGTTGACGGGGCAGCCCTCAACACAGAACGGCTTCTTGCAGTTAAGGCAGCGCTCGGCCTCGGCCAGCGCCATCTCCTCGGTGAAGCCCTTGTCGACGGGGCGGAAGTCGCAGGCGCGCTCGGCAGCCGGCTCCTCGTTATCGGGGGTGCGGGGCGACTTCATATCGGCAACGAAACGACCGTTAACTAGTGGCATGCGCAGCTCTTTTCCTCATAGGCCTTGAGGGACTCGCCCTCTTCGGAACGGTAAGCGGCCTGGCGGGCACGAAGGTCATCCCAGTCGACCAGGGTGGCATCGAAGTCGGGGCCGTCGACGCAAGCGAACTTGGTCACGCCGCCCACCTCGACGCGGCAGCAGCCGCACATACCGGTGCCGTCAACCATGATGGGGTTGAGCGACGCGGTGATGGGGGTGTCGTACTTCTGGGCGGTGAGGGTCGAGAACTTCATCATCGGAACGGGGCCGACGCAGAAGACCTGGCTCACGGCCTTGTCCTGCAGCAGGCGCTCCAGCGGAGCGGTAACAACGCCCTGCTCGCCGTAGGAGCCGTCGTCAGTGGTGATGTGGATGTGGTCCTCGTCGAGGAGCTCGCGGAACTGGTCCTCCATGAGCAGGAGGTCCTTGGTGCGGGCGCCCATGATGGCGTGGACCTCATGACCGGTCTCGACCAGGTGCTTGGCGACCGGGAAGGCAATTGCCAGGCCGACGCCGCCGCCAATGACGGCGCAGGGGCCCTCGGCCATCTCGGTGGGAACGCCCAGCGGGCCCACGACGTCGCGCAGCGACTCGCCGGCCTCGTAGGTGGAAAGCATCTCGGTGGTCTTGCCGATCACCATGAAGATGAACTCGACCCAGCCCTCGTCACCGTTCCAGCCGGCCAGGGTAAACGGGACGCGCTCGCCCGTCTCGTTGGCGCGGACCATGAGGAACTGTCCAGCGTGCGCATGCTTGGCGATTGCGGGCGCCTCGATGCGGAACTTGAACACCTTCTCCGAGAACTGCGTCTTCTCCAGGATCTTATACATAGAACCCCTCTCTTGTTAGGGCCGCCGAACCGTGCCTCCACGGAAATGGACGGTAGCCCGAATAAAACCGTACGTGCACAGGCGTTGTGCAGACATACGGTGCAAATTATACCCTCATGGACATGTCACTTACGTGTGTCTTCGGCGGTTGGGAGCAGGGTTTATCCACTTTGGCCTACCAAAGGGGGAGAGGTTTATTTTGGCAGGTTTTATCGGGTAAAACGGCAAAGGGGCCAGCCTCGGGTTGCAATGAGGTCGGCCCCCTTTGGGGTGCTATGTGTGTATGGCGGTGCGCGGTTTATTGCGATGCGGCCGCTGCGGCGTTTCCGCAGTTAAAACCTGCCAAAATAAACCTATCCCTAAATGATAGGTTTTAGTGCTTGCCGTTGGCGGAGGCGGCGCCGTTGACGTGGTCGCGGGCATAGATCACGCCGTGCACGATTGCCAGACCGGCGGCATCTGCGGCGCGGGCGCAGGTGTCCTGGAAATCCTCGGCCTCGCGGGCGCGCAGCTGCTTAAGCACGTAGTCGGCGACGGCCATCTTGCCGGGAGGGTTGCCGATGCCGGTGCGGATGCGGCTGAAGTCGCGGCTGCCCATCTTGTCGATGATGGAACGCAGGCCGTTGTGGCCAGCATGGCCGCCGCCCACCTTAACGCGCACGTCGCCGGCGGGAATATCGAGCTCGTCGTGGATTACGAGCAGCTCCTCGGCCTTGATCTTGTACTCGCGGCAGAGCTTGGAGATGGGGCCGCCCGAAGTATTCATGTACGACTGCGGCTTGACCAGCACAATCTGGCGCTTGCCGCCCTCTTCCTCGGGGTCGTTGATGTTGATGAGCGCGACCTCGGCGCCGGCCTGGTTTTTCCAGTACGTGACGCCGGCCTGACGGGCCAGCTCGTCGATTGCCTTAAAGCCGGCGTTGTGGCGGGTCTCGGCATACTCCTCGCCCGGGTTGCCAAGTCCGGCAACCATGCGAATCTTAAGCGGCTGTGCAGCTGCCATGTTTGTCCTTTCGTTGATTTGTCGCCTGCTATGGTGAGCGACCCTGCTGCCGCTGTCAAATGGAGGGCGATTGAGGTTGTTTGGGGGCGTTTGGACGGCCGTCGAAATCCGAGGTGGACAGCTAGTTCAGATACGTATAAGTTCTGAGGACTCGAATTGCTCAATTCAATGCCGATGCGTTGTTTTGGAGCTTTAGTTAGCCCATATGACGCTGTTTTGAAGTCTACCCTGCCTTCAAATAGGGCGAATGGTATAGAGATAGCTGCAAAACAGCCTAATTCAATATGTCTAGTTATACGTATTTGAACTAACTGTCCAGCCCTGTTTGACGGCGCACGGGTGATTCGCCGTTTAGACCGGTGCAAGGCCGATTCCGGCCCGCAGAGCGTTGAGCCAAGCGGCCTGACGCTTGCGATAGCCCTTGATGCGATATCGGAATCGGACTCCCGCGAGTCGATGCATCGTTTGGGCGAAGGCTTCGAGTGCAACAAGGTCTTTCATTTGGTCGCGATTGATAACCAGGACGTGGATGCCCATTGCCTTGAGGCCATTATTTCGATTGCCATCGTGGATGCGAGCGTTTTGAAGCTCATGCCCAATTCCGTTGTATTCGCTGTCGACTCCGGCTGCGGGGCAATACAGGTCGCAGATGGCGTAAGGGATGCCGGAGGACATGTTGACCGCAAGGGTGTCGAAGTCGATTCGATAGTTGAGTAGCAAGCCTCCCATAGGTAGGCTGCAACACCCGAAACCGCCAAAGCGCATGGGTGCTCCGAGAACGGCAAACATTAGGGATTCGGCTGGGGATGCGGATCCGGCCCGGGCGAGTTTAACGGCCGTGCGAAACGAGGCGTACGAGCTACTTTTGGCGAACCGTGCGACCGCCTCGAGCTCTTCGATGGTCGTGGCGGGCTCGCATTTGTAGTGTGCCTGTTCATAGCGGGTTTCGTTCTGTTGCTCGGCCACCGACTGGTTGCCCAGGCAATCAAGATCGCCCGTCGCTGCGCAGCCATCGCCCTTGGGCCAGATGTCGTCATGGGCAATAGGGTATGTTGCCCCGGGAGGAAGGGAGTAGGTTCCGAGCAGTTCCATGAGAAGCATCAAGGTTTTGGCGACTGATTCATTTTTGGAACAAAGCATGGCTGTCACGGCGGGAGACGTTGCGTAGATGTCGGCCTCGACGTGCATAATTGCACCTTCAGGAAGCGGAGCGGAGAGAATATGCTGAAGAAGTCGCTCGTCGGGGCGTCTGTTGTCTTCGTCTGAAACGAGAAGATCGAGTAGTTCGGAATCATCTTCATTCCAGGCGTCGAGTATCGAAAGTGCGCCAAAGTCTATCGCGTCATTATTGGGAATGCAGCTAGCCAAGGCATGTGCTTGCTGTTCACTATCAACGGAGTCCCAGGGTAGGGCAGAGTACGCCCGTCGTGCGCGACGAATTGCGCGGAGGGCGGAGAGATGTGAAATCACGGTCGTCATAGCTATAACGTACTAAGTTGGCGGCAGAATGCGACCGCCATACCGTTCTTTTCGCTCAGCGGGGCGCTGCGCGCCATGAACGGCTGGGTGTTATGAAATCGTTGGAATCGGTTGAGGGGATTGCAGGAAATTGAGCTCTGCCGCGAAGGTTGACGATAGCTATTGGACAGTTAGTTCAGATACGTATAAGACGGCGGGCGTTCGAGGCGTTTCTAAGGGCCTTTGTTGAGGGCGATTTGAGGATAAATATGCAGCGGTTGTACTCGAAAACGATGAGCTTTGGACGGCATGGCATGCGCCGGGGAGGTCAGAAGGCTCCGAACGGTCCTTTGGAGCTTTAGAAAAATACGTATCTGAACTAATTGTCCAGGGCGGGTTGACGAGGGATAGAAAAAGGGTCGGAAGCGAGCTTCCGACCCTTTAAAAGCATCAAAGATGATGCGATGCGCGTTGGATTACAGCGCGAAGTCGCCGCCGACGAGCGTGGAGACGGGCTCCTCGTGGTAAACGGCGGAGATGGCCTGAGCGAACTCCTCGGCGACCGAGATGGTCTTGATCTTGCCGCCGACCTCGACGGGAATGGCGTCGGTGACGAGGCACTCGACGATCGGGGCGTCGTTCAAGCGCTCGATGGCCGGACCGGAGAAGATGCCGTGGGTGGCGCAGACGTAGATGTCGCCAGCGCCCATAGCCTTGAGCTCCTTGACGTTGGCGCACAGGGTGCCAGCGGTGTCGATCATGTCGTCGTTGATGATGCAGGTCTTGCCCTTGATGTCACCGATGATGCCCATGACCTCGGCGGCGTTGTGGCGCGGACGGCCCTTGTGGGCGATGGCCAGGTCGCAGCCGAGCATGTCGGACAGCTTCTTGGCGGCCTTGGCGCGACCCACGTCGGGGGAGACGACAACCAGGTTGTCGGTGTCGAAGTGCATGTCGTTGTAGTACTGGCCAAACAGCGGCAGCGCGGACAGGTGGTTAACCGGGATATCGAAGAAGCCCTGGATCTGGCCCTGGTGCAGGTCGAGGGTGATGATGCGGTTGACGCCGGCGCGCTCGAGCAGGTTGGCGACGAGGCGGGCGGTGATGGGCTCGCGCGGGCCGGCCTTGCGGTCCTGGCGGGCATAGCCGTAGTGGGTGATAACGGCGGTGATGGAGCGGGCGGATGCGCGCTTGGCAGCGTCGGTGGCGATGAGCAGCTCCATGAGCATGTCGTTGACGTTGCCGCCGGCCACGGACTGAATCAGGAAGACGTCGGCGCCGCGGACGGTCTCGTCGTAGCGGGCGTAAATCTCACCATTGGCGAACTGCTTTAGCGTAAGGCCCGAAAGCTCGACCCCAAGGTACTCAGCAATCTTCTGAGCGAGGGGACGGTTGGAGGAACCGGAATACACGCGGATGGACTTGCGCATATTCTCCGACTTCTCGGGATCATTAATCGGCATTACCCTTCTCCTTTATATATCGAATGCCATATAGATGCCTTGTTGCATTGTAACCGCGCGGCGGGGTTTATCGAGTCTTGATAACGTCTTTACCGCCAACGGACACGAACCGACCACTCATCTGGCCGCGCAGGTCAGCATAGAAAAAGGAGCCGTCCCCATGGGAACAGCTCCTTAGATGCTTGGTAAAACGTTATACCTCGTCGTCCTCGTGCAGACGGCGGCGATAATCGGCGGCCCAGCCCTCAATGTTTACCTGACGGGCGCGGCCCAGGCCGAGTGCGTCGGCCGGGACCGGCTCGGTGATGACGGAGCCGGCGGCCACGAGCGCGCCGTCGCCGATCTGGGCGGGCGCGACCATCATGGTGTCGGAACCGATGAAGGCGTCCTTGCCGATGACGGTCTTGTGCTTGTGCACGCCGTCGTAGTTGCAGGTGATAGAGCCCGCGCCCACGTTGACGCCGGAGCCCATGGTGGTGTCGCCGATGTAGGACAGGTGCGGCACCTTGGAGCCCTCGCCGATCGTGGACTTCTTGATCTCCACATGCGTGCCGGCCTTGGAGCCGTCGAGCATGTGGGTGCCCGGGCGCAGGTAGGCGCGCGGGCCGCAG
>USLO01000039.1 GCA_900555515.1 uncultured Collinsella sp. | reverse complement strand
GAGAACGTTCGCTCTGCCGCCGAGGAGGCCCATGCCGGCGATGTTGTGATGCACGCCGGCGAGGTCGTGGCTCCGGCGGGCGCGGGTCTGTTGGCAAGCGCCGGATATGCGAGCGTGAAGGTGCACGCTGCCCCACGTGTGGGCATTATCTCGCTGGGCACGGAACTGGTCGCACCGAGTAAGGTACCGGCGCGCGGTCAGATTCGCGATTCCAACTCTTCGGCGCTGATGGCCGAGGCACTCGATGCCGGCGCCGAGCCCGTGTTCTACGACATTGCGCCCGATGATGAGCAGGCGATTGCCGAGCTGGTGCATCGTGCCGTGCAGGAGTGCGATTTTGTCATTACGAGCGGCGGTGCCTCGGCGGGCGACTACGACTATGTGACGGCACTGGTCCATCGCGAGGGCGAGGTGCTCTTCGACCGCATCTCGATGCGTCCGGGCAAGGCTATCACGTTTGGCTTGCTCGGGGGTAAGCCCTACCTGGGGCTTTCAGGCAATCCTGCCGCGGCGTATGTGGGCTTTGAGATGCTTGCCCGTCCGGCGATTCGCAAGATGCGCGGCTTTGCCGAGGGTGCGCGTCCCGTGCAGCAGGCGACGCTCACACATAGCGTGAAAAAGCGACAGCATCGCCGCTTCTTCGATCGCGCCACGGTTTTGCGCGACCCCGAGACCGGTGAGTTGTTGGTGACCGAGGCCAAGACGCAGAATTCGGCGCTGCTTGGAACCATGCAGCGTGCGAACTGCCTGTTGCGTATTCACGAAGGACCGTGCGACCTTGCGGCGGGCGACGTCGTGGATGTCGTGCGTGTCGACCTGCCTGAGGGCACGGTGCTATAGGAGGAATGCTATGGAGTTGAAGATTTCGATTGTGACGTGCTCGGATACGCGCGATCTTGCCCAGGACGAGGCGGGTGCTGCGCTCGAGGAGCTTATCGTGGCACAGGGCTGGACGGTCGCCTCGCATGTGGTCGTGCGTGACGACGTCAGCGAGATCGGTGATGCCATTGCGGAAGCCGCCGATGAGTGCCACGCCAATGTCGTGCTCACCTGCGGCGGCACGGGGCTTTCGATGCGCGACGTAACACCCGAGGCGACGCGTGCCGTCTGTGACCGCGATGTGCCGGGTATTGCCGAGGCAATCCGTGCGTATTCGATGACCAAGACGCGCCGCGCTATGCTCTCGCGCGCTATTTGCATGCAACGAGGTCATACACTTGTCGTAAACTTTCCCGGTTCTACGAAGGCCGCCCGCGAAAGCTGGGAGGCCATAGCAGACCAGCTGGAGCATGCGGCTCAGATGACAGCGGGCGGCGGACATACCAACTAAGCGGTTTACCTGCGGCGGGGCGACCTGAACGGCTGCTCCGCCTTTGTTTTCCGCCGAAGCGACGCCGAGGTGCACGGTAATTCGAAACTATATTCTCTGACGAGAATAATTTCTCACTTTCATTATTCGCGCAGAAGTATAATCTGATTGCAGATTAAAGCCCGCGGTGGGGTACCCGGGCACAAGATCCGAAAGGGTTGAATATGTTCGATATGGTTTCACGCCGCGGATTCGTTTCGCTTTCTGCTGTCGCCGCTGCCGGCCTTGGTCTTGCCGGCTGTTCGGGCAGCAAGACGTCCGAGCCGGCCGGATCCGATGCCGGTTCTGCTAAGGCATCTTCCAAGAAAGCTGTCGAGCTGCAGGTCTTTGCCGCCAACTCGCTCGAGAAGGCTCTGCCGGAGGTTCAGGAGCTTTACACCGAGCAGACCGGCACCACGTTTGCCGACACGCAGTTTAAGGCGTCTGGCGACCTCGTCGAGCAGATGCGCGCCGGTGCTGCCGTCGACGTGCTCATCACCGCTTCCAAGGGCACCATGGATGACGCCGAGACCGCTGAGCTCGTCGATGCCGATACCCGCGAGGACATGTTCGTCAACGATCTCGTGATCATTCGCGCCGAGGGCTCCGACACCAAGGTCGAGGCCATCGCCGACGTCGCGAACCTGGACGGTAAGATCGCCATTGGCGACGCCAAGACCGTCCCCGCCGGCAAGTACGCCAACCAGGCGCTGGCTTCCGTGGGCCTCTACACCGGCACCGAGGGCGACGACGGCGAGTATGCGCCCGAGATCGCCGAAAAGGTGGCCCTGGCCGACAAAGTTGGTACCGCCGCCGCCTATGTGTCCACGGGCGACTGCGTGGCCGGCTTTGTCTACAGCTCCGATATCTTCCGCTACGACGGCATCGAGGAGGCCTTTGTGTGTCCCGAGGATTCGCACAAGCCCATCGTGTATCCGGGTGCCGTTGCCGAGAGCTCTGAGCACGCCGACGAAGCCAAGGCGTTCATCGACTTCTGTCTGTCCAACAGGAAGGCTCAGAAGATTTGGGCTAAGTACGGCTTTGAGCTTTCCGCGTAGTGCGGCTTGGCGCGATAATTCCATCGTTTTGTGTCTCACTCCGTCCTTATATTCGCTTGGAGCTTTTCGTGCTTAATAGATTCCGCATCCTTGTCGCCTGTGCTTTGACCTTCGCGCTTTGCTGGGTGCCGGGATTTGCGTTTGCTGGGGACGCTGAGGACGGGGCCCAGGTTGCTGCGACTGCTCATGGGCTTTCCTATGGGATCGAGGGTTTTGAGCGGTTGGCCAAGGGGACCGCTCGTGCCATGGAGGGCCAGCCTGAGGGCTACCGGTTTCCCGTTGACGAGGACGTGGACCTTGTAGTGGCGCCTGCTGCCGATCGCGTTGTGGTGTGGATATCGCCCAAGGCGATCGAGAGGTATGGATTGGATCCGCAGAACAACGAGTGCGTATCGGGTCTCAAGGCCCTCGTCTGTGAGCTCGACAGCGCAAACTGTATGGGAGGTGCGCAGCTAGGGGACGTGGATCTTCCTTGGTATGTCACGGCGGAAACAACGTTTGATGCCGGCGGGTATACCTATGGCTTTGACGAGCGCGGTGCGGATGGGGGCCGCTATGTGGTGATTGCATCAGCCTCGGGTGATGCCAAAGGCGGCGCGCGTTGGCTTGATAGCGCTCGAATGGTAGAAGCATCGTCTGTCGTGTTGCGGGATGAGCAGGGGCCCTTGACCTCTCTGGCCTCCTTATTGGGCGGCATCGACTACCGACCGTTTTGGGTGTCCATTAAAACGAGCGGCCTTGCCCTGCTGATCTCCTTTGCGCTGGGCCTGTTTGCCGCGTGGAAGACCATGGGCACCTCGAGTCGCATCAAGGGCCTGCTCGACTCGGTCTTTACCATTCCCATGGTGTTGCCGCCCACGGTCTGCGGCTTTCTGCTGCTTATGCTATTTGGTCGATCGACCGGGGTCGGTCGGTGGCTCATTGCGCACGGCATCTCGATCGTCTTTACCTGGCCTGCGGCGGTGATCTCTGCCGTGGTGGTATCGTTTCCCCTGGTCTACCGTACGGCGCTCGGCGCCTTTGAGAGCCTCGACACGCAAATGCTCGATGCGGCGCGCACGCTGGGCTGGTCCGAGCGACGCATCTTCACCAAACTCATGATGCCGCTCGGCTGGCCCTCGATTGCCGCCGGCACGGTGCTCGCCTTTGCCCGCGCCATGGGCGAGTTTGGCTGCACCCTGTTCTTTGCGGGCAACTATGCCGGTATTACGCAGACCATTCCCATTGCGATTTACTTTGAATGGATGGGCGGCAATACGTCGGTGGCCCTCTTTTGGGTCGTGGTCGTAATAGCGTTCAGCTTCCTAGTCATCCTGTTCATCAACATGTACACGGCGCATTCGCAAAAATACCGCGAGCGTGGCCTTTCCCGTGCGGAACGTAAGCAGGCCAAAGATCTCGCCGGACAGGGCGATTCACTTGACCCGGCGGGCGGTGATGCCTTGCGTATCGATCGCGAGGCACTGGCCGAGCTCATGCGCGATGAGCCCGCTATGCAGGGAGGTCGATAGGCCATGTCACTCGTTCTGGACATAAAAAAGCGCTATCCGGGGTTTATGCTCGATATGCAGCTTGAGGCCGGCGAGGAGCGTGTGGCGCTGCTTGGTGCCTCGGGCTGCGGCAAGAGCTGCACGCTGCGCTGCATTGCCGGCGTGGAGACGCCCGACGAGGGCAAGATCGTCGTCAACGGCGTGACCTTTTTTGACTCGGCGGCGGGCATCAACCTGTCGCCCCAGGAGCGAAAATGCGCCCTATTGTTCCAAAACTATCAGCTGTTTCCCAACATGACGGTGGCCGATAACGTATGCGCCGGTGTAAAGGACGCGGGCGACGCCGCGGCGCGTAAAAAACTTGCCGAGCGCTACCTGGGCATCTTTGGCCTGGCCGATTTCGCCGACCGTTATCCCGCGCGCCTCTCGGGCGGCCAGCAGCAGCGCGTGGCGCTCGCGCGCATGGTGGCGGCGCACCCGGGCATCTTTATGTTCGACGAGCCCATGAGCGCGCTCGATTCCTATCTTAAGAGCGCGCTCGAGCAGAACATGCTCGACCTGTTCGATGTGTGCAACCGCACCGTGCTCTACGTGAGCCACGATATCGACGAAGCGTGCCGCCTGTGCCAGCGTGTCTGCGTGATGCACGACGGGCATGTTGAGGAGATCGGCTCCGTCGAGGACGTGGTCCGCCGTCCGCAGACGCTGGCGGCACTGCGCCTGACGGGCTGCAAGAACACAAGCCGGGCGCGCAAGATTGGGCCTCAGGAAGTTGAAGCCCTTGATTGGGGTATGACCTTTAACGTAGGTCGCGAGGTTCCCGATGACGTTGCGTACCTGGGTATTCGTGCGAGCTACTTCCATGTTGACAATCGCGCGGAGCGCGGTCGCAACAGCTACGATTTGCACGTGGCCCGTGTGAGCGATTCGCGCTTTGAGCGGCTGGTGCTGCTGGACGTGCCGCGTGCTGATGCGCCCACGCGTCTGCAGTGGAAGGTGAATAAGGTGAGTGTACCCGTGGAAGAGCTGCCGCAGGCGGGTGAGACTCTGCGCATGCATTTTGATGCAAGCAGGATTCATCTCGTTTGCCGATAATGCGGGGGCGATGCGGTCGAGGAGGTAGTCCTCGACCGCTTTGTTTTCACTTCGCCGTTCGCCGATTTCTACATGACTAAACCTTATCAGTCTGATAATTAATTATCAGATAGTGAGATGCTCACATCCCGACGCTGTCGTACGCATGTCGGCGGTGTTCGTCTGGACGACAACCGTTGATATAGTTACCTTCGACGAGAAAAGGAGGGTGCGCCGGTGCTGCAGATGACATATTCGCGTCGCGTTGCCGCGCGCGCCCTGTATATGGCTCGGAGCCGCATATGAGCAGGTATGTTCACGGCTCCGGGAGAGACGACGTACAACTAAATAATCGACCGCAAAGCGGGTTCCCCAAAATTCCGGGTTTGAGCACGGCTGGGTTTTCGCCACCCACCGTGCAGAAATACCGTAGCTATTCATTTTTGGTTCGAGAGGGGAACCGTCATGGCTGAAGAATTCGATTTCCATCCGATGTGGGAGAGCCTCGGCATGAATCTTGCCGACCACGACATGCTGCTGGGCGCCGTGGGCCAGATGTACGGCGATATGTTCCTGACGCAGAACAATCGCCCCAAGTCCACGTCCTACCTGGATTTTGTCGCCACCAACATCCACAGCGGCCGTATTAAAGAGATGCTCGACAAGAAGGAGGCCGGCGAGGCCACCAAGATCGTCGGCTCGTTCTGCGTGTACGTGCCCGAGGAGATCGTGCTTGCCTGTGACGGCATTCCCGTGGGCCTGTGCTCGGGTGCCGATTGGGCAACCGATAAGGTCGAGGAGCACCTGCCGCGCAACACCTGCCCGCTTATCAAGAGCTTTGCCGGCTTTAAGCTGGGCGAGGTCTGCCCCTACATTGAGTCGAGTGACCTGGTGGTAGGCGAGAACACCTGCGACGGTAAGAAGAAAGCCTACGAGTTCTTTGCCACGCAAAAGAACATGTACGTCACGGATATCCCCAACGTGCACGACGATTCGACGCTCGTGACCTGGAAGGCCGAGGTCAAGAAGCTCGCTGCCAAGATCGAGGAAGAGTGCGGCGTCTCGATTACGCCTGAGCGTCTGAAGGCCGCCATCCACGCCGTCAATGAGAAGCGTCGCGCCCTGCAGCGCCTCGCTGCCACGCGCGCTGCCGACCCGGCGCCTATCAGCGGTCTCGATAGCCTGCTGACCGTACAGGCAGCCTTTATGGACGACACGCCGCGTCTGACCGGCGCCATCAACGATATGGCTGCCGAGTGCGAGGAGCGCGTCGAGGCCGGCGAGGGCGTGGCGCCCAAGGGGACCAAGCGCATCCTGTACACCGGTACGCCCATGGCCGTGCCCAACTGGAAGCTGTTCAACCTCATCGAGAAGGCCGGCGGCGTCGTGGTGGGCGAGGAGTCCTGCACGGGCTCGCGCTACTACAAGGACCTGGTCGACGAGTCCGGTGAGACGGTTGACGAGATGCTCGACGCCATCGCCGAGCGCTACTTTAAGATCAACTGCGCCGTCTTTACGCCCAACGACCAGCGTATGAAGGACATTGTCCAGATGGCCAAGGACCTGCATGCCGACGGCATCGTCGACGTGGCCTTGCAGTTCTGCACGCTCTACGAGATGGAGTCGTTTGCCGTGGAGAAGGCCGCCGAAGAGGCCGGCATCCCGTTTATGCACATCACGACCGACTACGCCGGCGAGGATGCAGGCCAACTGCAAACCAGGATTGAGGCTTTCTTGGAAACCATTTAGGGCTATCCGGTCCAGCGGCTTCCCCAAGCACCCGATCTTGCCGTTCAAACCATCGCTTGCATACCAAAGTACGCGGCGCTCCTCTTTCACGGCAACCTCGGGCACCTGGGAAAGCCGTTTCCTTGGTTGGTTAAAAGGTTTGTTAAGGAGTTATATGTCGGAAAATATTGAGCAGCCGTTGCCGTCCACGTTTGAGGAGTTCAACGAGCAACGCAAGGCGGCGTTTATTCGCGTCAAGGATTATAAGCAGGCGGGTAATCGCCTGGTCGGCTTTTTGTGCAGCTATACGCCGCTCGAGATTATCGATGCAGCGGGCGCCTCGAGCGTGGCTCTGTGCGGTACGTCCGATGAGGTGATTCCCGAGGCCGAGAAGGTGCTGCCGGCAAATCTGTGTCCGCTCATCAAGTCGACGTACGGTTTTGCCTATTCGCAAAAGTGCCCGTTTACGTACTTTAGCGACATGATCATCGGCGAGACCACCTGCGACGGCAAGAAGAAGATGTACGAGCTGCTCAACGAGCTCAAACGCACGCACATTCTGCACCTGCCGCAGGGTCGCGATCGCGCCTACGAGCGTGAAGGCTGGTACGAGGAGTGCCGCCTGCTCAAAGAGGAGCTCGAGGGCTTCTACGGCATCACGATTACCGACGATGACTTGCGCGCTGCCGTCCGACGCCGCAACCGTCTGCGTGCGGCGCAACTCGAGATGTTTGCCCTCCAGGCCAACCAGCCTGCGGCCATGAGCGGCGTCGACCTGATGAGCACCATGTTTGCCGGTACGTTCAGCTTTGATATCGAGGCCTATACGCAGCAGCTGGAGCAAAAGGTTGTCAAGCTGCACGAGGCCTACGACGCGGGCGAGCGCCCGGTTGCGGCGGATGCCAAGCGCATTCTGATCACCGGCTGCCCGGTGGGCGGCGTAATCAACAAGATCGGTCGAACCATCGAGTCCAACGGCGGTGTGGTCGTGTGCATGGACGACTGCTCGGGCGAGCGCACGGCGGCCATGATGATCGACCCGGACGCGCCCGATATCCTGCGCGCCATCGCCGACCGCTACCTGGACATCAACTGCTCGGTCATGACGCCCAACGACGGCCGTATGGACAACACCCTGGCCATGTGCGAGAAGTATCACGTCGATGGCGTAGTGGAGAGCGTGCTCCAGGCGTGCCACACCTTTAACGTGGAGAGTGCGCGCATGCAGGAGGCTGTCGAGGGTGCGGGTATTCCGTATATGAAGATCGAGACCGACTACAGCAACGGCGACATGGGGCAGATCGAGACCCGCATCGCCGCCTTCATCGAAACCCTGTAGGACAAATGCGGCAAAGGGATAGCTGCTTTGCCGCATAGAAGGAGGATGTCGTGGTTGGCATTGGTATCGACATAGGCTCGACGGCCGCGAAGGCTGCAGTGGTGGAGACGGACGGCGCCATTGCGTGGACCTGCGTCATGCCGACGGGGTATTCGTCGGTCGATGCGGCGGAGCGTCTGCGCGGCGAGCTTGCCGCGGCCGGCTATGACGTGGCTGCCGACGACGTGCGCGTGGTCGCGACCGGCTACGGTCGTGTCGCCGTGCCCTATGCGCACAAGGTCGTGACCGAGATCACCTGTCACGGTACCGGTGCCGTGCGCCTGTTTGGCGACCACGGCACCGTGATCGACGTGGGCGGTCAGGACACCAAGGTCATTCAGCTTAAAAGTGGCCGCGTGGCCAAATTTGCCATGAACGACAAGTGCGCTGCCGGTACGGGGCGTTTTTTGGAGATCATGGCCGACCGCCTAGGCATTTCCCAGCAGCAGATGGCCGACTTGGCGCGTTCCGGCGAGCCCACCAAGATCAGCAGCATGTGCACGGTGTTTGCCGAAAGCGAGGTCATCAGCCTGATCGGTCGCGGTGAGCCGCGCGAGAACATCGCCCGCGGTGTGATCGAGAGCGTCGTGTCGCGCGTGGCCACTATGGCCGGGCAGGCGGCGGGTGCCCCGTACTACCTGACCGGTGGCCTGTGTGAGAACGCCTTCGTGGTGGAGCGGTTAGGCGAGCTACTGGGGTCGCCGGTGACCACCTCGCCCCAGGCTCGCTTTGCCGGAGCGATTGGCGCGGCTGTCCGCGCCGCCGCCTTGGCCTAGGGGTGTACCGCGATATGCGCATCCTCAATATCTCGGCACAAAAACCAGATAGCACCGGCAGCGGCACCTACCTTGCCGCGCTCGTGCGCGAGCAGATCGAGACGGGGCATCGCGCCGCCGTGCTTTGCGGCGCGGCACCGGGTGATACCCAAGGCGAGCTGGACCGGCGTGCTGCTGTGTTTGCCGTGCCGTTCGAGTCGCCCGAGCTGCCGTTTCCCATCTGCGGCATGTCCGATGTCATGCCCTATCCCTCTACACGCTATCGTGACCTGACGCCTTCGATGCTCAAGGCATTTGAGCGGGCATTTGCTGCTGCAATCGATCGGGCGGTGGCTGAGTTTCGGCCCGATCTGGTGATCTGCCATCACCTGTATCTGGTGACCGCATTGGCGCGCGAGTGCGTCCGGGGCGTGCCGGTTGTTGCCGTGTGCCATTCGACCGACTTGCGCCAGCTGCGTTCGCATGCGCTCGAACGCGATCGCATCGTAAGCGCGGTTCGTCGGCTCGATGCCGTCTTTGCGCTCCATGCTGAGCAGGCTGAGCAGATTGGCCTGGTGTGCGGCGTCGATGCCGATCGCATCCACGTGATTGGGACGGGCTACGACCATCGCGTCTTCTGCCGCGACCCGCTGAACTTCCTCGGGCAGAAGCGTTGGCGGTGTTTTCACCTCCATCGTGCCAATCGGAGCCTCTGAACTGGCACCTATAATGTACAGAACAGGGGAACCTAGTCAGGGAGGGCAGGACATGGCCAGCATTTTCAAGATCACGGCAGGCGCGGCCGTCGTCGCCACGGCGCTTTACGCAGCCGCCGGCTATCTCGCGGTGCCCACGCTCGTCAAGTCGACGCTCGCCGACACGCTCGGCAAGCAGCTCGGACGCAGCGTGACCGTCACAAATGTCGCCTTCAATCCGTGGACCTGGGAGTTCACGCTCGAGGGGCTCACGGTTGCAGGCAAGAACAACAACCCTCCGCTTCTCTCGCTCGACCGCTTCTACGTGAATGCGTCGGCCCAGACGCTCGTCGAGCTTGCGCCCGTCATTGACGAAGTGACCGTCGACGGGCTCAACGCCGTCGTCGCACTCGATGACGAGGACATGCGCAGGCTCATGAACGGCCACGGTTCGGCCGAAGGCGGATCGTCGGAAAAGGCCTCCTCGGAAAGCAGCAGCCTTCCCTCCTTCGCGGTCTACAACATCAGCGTCAAAAACTCCTCCCTTCAGGTCCTCGACCGCGCACGCGCCATCGACCAGTCGGTCACCGACTTCAACCTCGAGCTTCCGTTCGTGAGCACGCTCGCCAACTCCAAGAGCAGCCTCGTCACGCCCAAGCTCTCCATGAAGCTCAACGGCACGCCGATCTTCGCCACGGGCTCCACGCAGCCCTTCGGCACCACGCTCTCGGCGCGCCTCAACATGAAGATCTCGAATCTGGACCTCGCCCCCGTCTTCAAGCTCGTGCCCGCGCTCAATACGCCGAGCCTCATGCTTGAAAACGGCCGTCTCTCGACCGAGGTCAACGTCGTCTTCCGCAATGCTACGAGCGGCAAGCCCGGCAAGATGCTCGTCTCGGGCACCGTGAACGTCAACGACCTCACCGCCGTCCAGCAGGTCAGCAACCGCGTCCAGCCGCTCGCCTCCTTCAAGAAGGCGAGCCTGCAGCTCACCGAGTTGGACCTTCTCGAACATCAGGCCTCCGTCGGCAGCATCGTCATTCAGGATCCGAAGGTCCACTTCGTCAACACGCCCTCCGGCCTCAACGTCTCCCAGACCGCCCAAGGCTTCTCGTCGGGCGCCGCTGCGGACTCGGGCAAGGATTCCGGCAGCAACTCCGGCTGGCACTGGCGCGTGGACTCCGTGCAGATCCGCAACGGCAACGCCACCTGGAACGACTCGACCGTCAGGCCCGCCGCCAAAATCAACGTCACGGCCCTCAACGCCACGGTCACGGGCCTGACGAACGCAGCGAACGCCAAGCCCGCGAAGGCCGAAGCGGGCGCAAAGGTTTTCGGCGGCATGCTCTCGCTTGCGGCGGACGTCACGCCTGCACCGCTCGTGGTCAACGCCACCCTCAAGGCCAGCGGCCTGCAGGCCGCACAGCTCGCCTCCTACATCAGGAACGCAACGGGCTTCGATGCCTCGGGCGCCGTTAGCCTCAACGTCAAGGCAGCCGTCAAGGGCTCCGCCGTCACGGGCAGCGGCACCGCCTCCCTTACCAACCTTCAGGTGAAACAGGGCAAGTCGACGCTCGTCTCCGCCAGAACCGCCTCCGTCAAGCTCGGCAGCCTTGACACGGCGAAGCAGTCCGTCAACGTCGACAGCATCCTGCTCGACACGGCCGTCGTCAACGCCGTCATGACCTCCGCCGGCCTCAATCTCATGCCCTCCAAGGCAGGCGCAGCCAAGAAGGCGGCCCAGAAGGACGCCGATGCGAAGACCACCGAAAAGGCGGGCAAGCCCTGGCAGTGGAAGGTCGCTTCGGCCGACGTGAAGAACTCCAGATTCAACTTCCGCGACACGAGCGTCAAGCCCAACGCCGCCATCACGGTCTCCGACATCAACGCCTCGGTGAAGAACCTCTCCTCGGCCGAAGGCGCTGCCGCCACCGTGAAGATGTCCGCAGGCACTGCGGGCGGCACCCTTGCGGCAGACGGCACCGTGACGCTCTCGCCCATGACCGCCGACGTCTCGACGACGCTGTCGGGCATCAACATGAAGTCGCTCTCCTCCGTCATGACGGCCTACGCCGGCATCGGCGCGCAGAGCGGCACGCTCGAGAGCAAGGGCAGGTTCGGCCTTGCGTCCGAAAAGGACAAGCAGGTTGCGAGCTGGGCGGGCGACATCAGCATGGCGAAGTTCAACATGCTCAACGCCAAGGGCCGCAGCCTCATGACATGGAACAACGCCGCCCTCACGGGCCTTGCAGTCAAGACGACCGACCCGGTCACGCTTTGCGTCAAGAAGGCCGAAATCGACCAGCCCGGCACCAGGGAGACGAAGGCCATACGCGAGCTTTCTGGCCTCGCCAGCCTGTTGACGGGCAAGGACAAGTACGCCAAGAAGACCGAGAAGTACCTCGGCGGCAGCATCGTCCTCAACGGCGTGCGCTATGAAAACGGCAGGTTCTCCGCCGAAGGCATTGACGGAAACGCCGTCGCCACGGCGCTCCTCACCAAGCTTTCAGGCGCCATGAGCACGAAGCTCCAGTGATCGCCGCCCAATCGGATAGGGGTGAGGACTTTTGATCCTCAGCCCCTTCCACACCACCCACCGTGCGGATCCGCAGTGGGCGGTTA
>USLO01000038.1 GCA_900555515.1 uncultured Collinsella sp. | reverse complement strand
GGTTTGATGGTTGCAGACACGCGAACTCCCCCTTTAGCTAACTACAGTGTTTGCAGGGAGATGTTACCGCATCGTTTCGTCGACGTGTTCGAGACCGTCTCCATAATTGGCGATTTTTACGTTCATGCAATTCGGCGAGCGGCTGGATTTCCTCGGCAGACGATGCTTTTGACACATATGGCCCCGCCGTCACTGACCGCGCGATTGTCGCTCGAAAAAAGTTGGAGTATTTTTTGCCGCCTTTTACCTGCGGAGACGCCAATCCGTCAAGCATTTGGTCAGAAATTGGTCAAGTAGCGGCTGATACGGTCGGCGTCGACAGCCAAAACCAATAGAAGTTTTGGCCCAGAAGCAGGGAGGTTCCCATGGCATATTACTGGCCCCAGTACGGCATCGCCATCGAAGTCGACGACGATCCCCATCTCCTGCCTTTCGACGAAGAGGCATTCCCCGATACGACGGTCTACCACGTTACCACCGATGTGATCTGCGACCCCGAGTCGTTCTCGGCGCTCGCCCACCACATCGCGCATATCCACGACATCGAGCTCCCTCCCGACTTCGAAGAACTCGTCTACTCGCGCCGCCTGATGCTTCACATGCTCTTTGGAGCGGACCCGTCCACCTTTGCGCGCGTCTATACTGCCAAGGATGCCGCGTGAGCGCGAGGAAGCCGCCCCACTTTGCAGGCCTGGGGCATCGCAAGAAGCTCATCGTTGCCTGCCTGGCCATCGTCTGTGCCCTTGTCGCCGTAGGACTATACGCTTGGCAGTCGCGGCCCGTACCCGAGGCGGGCGCTTCGGTTACGACGGCCGAGGGCAAAACGCGCCAGGAAATCCAGGATGAGCTCGACGCCATCGTCCGCGACAACATGATGACGATTTCGGTCGCGCCGGTCGCTCAGCTGCAGGAGGACGGCAAGCTGCGCGTCAACGTGCAAAACGTCCAAGACAATAAATTTCCCCAGCGATTCCGCGTCATCCAAAACGACGAGACCATGTACGAATCCGGTGTGGTCGAGACCGGCAAGACAATCGAGACGTGCCCCGCCGGCGGCATCAAAGAAGGCGAGGCGTACATCGAGATCCAGGCACTCGATGCCAAGACCCTCGACAGCCACGGCAATCCGACACGTGTCAAGGTGCGGGTTGAGCAAGCCGAGAACTAGCCTTCCGGCCGACGCGACACCGCACGCAATTCACCAGCATTCGTCCAATCATCGCGGGGACGGCCCGCGGCGAATAGAAAGGAACGACCATGGACATCACCAGGAACATGAACGGAGCCAGAGCGCTCGTCGTGGGCGCAGGGCTCGCGCTCGCGCTCGCAATGGGCGCCGCCCCGACGCCAGCTATGGCAGCCGGACGCGTTGGAACCACGAAAGTAATGGTCAGGACCGAGATCGACAACGTTGAGTTCAAAGTTCCGACGGTTATTCCCTTCGTCGCCAAGGCCGACGGCACGCTTCAGGGCCCCTCAGAAGACGCGACCACCATCGACAATCATTCGGCCTACGGCATCCATGTCACCAACATGAAGATCGACGCCATGAACACCTGGACCATTGCTGCCGACGCCAAGGCCGGAACCGCACAGAACTCCATCGACTTTAAGGTCGGCCCCGACGGCGCACTCCAGAACGCCAGCGCCGCAATGCAAGGGACGGGCCTCGATCTTTCCAAGAACGCAGCCTTCGACATGGGCTACCAGGGCATTGCCGGCGGCACGGACAAAATTAAGCTCAAGACAAGCGGAAACGTCGCCCGCGTCACGCGCGACATCTTCCGCGTAACCGGCGAAGGCGATCAGGTTGCAACGATCACCTGGACGGTCGAGCCCGGTGCGCACACGGCATAAGGCCGTCGCCCTGGCCGCCGCCGTCAGCATCCTAGCGTTTGGGCCAGCCATGGCCTTTGCTCAGCAAGAACAGGCGCAGGCCGCCACGCAAGTGACGGTCGACCTCTCGGAGCTCGACCGCGGCGACCGCGAGGAACCGTTGGCGCAGACAGGCGACAGACGATGGCTCTTGGCAGCAGGCGCCACAGCAGCAGGCGCGGGAACCGCCGGCCTCGGTCTGCACATCAAACGCAGCCAGAAACAAAACACGGACAGGCCGCACTAAATTAGCTAAGGAGACCCCATGGCATCGAAGAACCTTTTGCCCGTCGTCGCACTCTGCGGCGCGCTCGCAACCGGAACGCCTGTCGCCGCTTGGGCGACTCCCGTCATGGCAGACTCCTTACCAGCAGCCCTAAGTTCCGCACCAAATCCGTCGAGCGCCATTGCGTGCAAGCGTTTTTCGATCGCACAGGCCGCGATCTCAACCTCGGGATGCCTTCGTCGTAATACGGACGGCTCGATAGTCGTGGATATCAAGCGTTCGAACAAGGCAAACGGCTCCCAGGCGGGGTGCGCCGTCTGCACGTGGCGCTCGGTTGTGCTCGATGCAGATGGCGATCCATGCAATTTAGAGCTGCGCATCGACATCGCTTCGGTCGATGACTCGGCGAACGGAGCGAGGGTCGCCTTCGACGGTACGTTTTTCGAGAAAGGAGGCGGTATATGTCTGGGCTGCGCCGCCGCGAATGCAGACGATGCGCAGCCCACCCTCTCATTCACGGCATCGTTGCGGCTGACCAAAGCCGGTACCGATGCCATCGCGGCGGGAGAAGCGTCCCTGCTGTTCTACGCCGTCAGCGCCAAAGACACAGACGCTCATTTCGAGAAGCCAGCCGGATCACTCAGCCTTACACGAGGGATAGAGGCAGGCCCTATTGAAATCGATGCCCACGCGCAAAGCAGGCAACGCATTCTTGCCGACCCGGCGCTTCTCGAAATGGAGTGGAACGGGTCCGGAGCCATCGGAATTCTCCCCTCCGCGCTTGACGCCAAGACGCTCCCCTCAAACGACGAACCCATCAACGCAACCATACAAGAAGAGAGTGCGGACAAAGAAGCAGGTGCGGGCGACACGCCGTCGCCGACAAACAGCGTCCCAGCTTCTTTCGAAGCACCGAATGAGCCCGTTACCGATCTAAACGATCCCGAGCTCGCGGACAGTCTGGGGCTTGCTGATCCTCAAGAGATCGATGAAGGTAACTGCTGCGTGCTTGCCGCGCTCGACCACACGGAGGTCATCGACGCTGCGAACATCGAAGTTGCCGCCGCCAATCAGCCCGTCCGCAAGTCGGCTATCATCGCATTTCCTGAATCCATCGAAGTCGTCTTTTTGCCATCGGGCGAGGTCGTGGCCCCAACACTGCTCACCTTGTTGGGCGCCAAGAATACTCGAAACGAAATTAAAAAGGTCACGGTTGTCGACCCTGCAACCACCGCCAAGCTGCGTTTATACGCCGTTGCTCCAGACGGAGGCAAGACCTTAGAATTCGATGGTGACACACTCCTAGCCTGGCGACGTCTGGACATTATGCAAGACGTCTCGTATCAGATCGAACTCGAAGGGTTTGATCGTGCCCGCGATGCCAATATCATTGCCGCGGCTATTGAATCCCCACAGCGGCTTATGACACTGCGCTTTGAATACTATCCCTATGTCCCGACAACCACCTGAGGCTTAAATGCTGCGCGTCGTTGCTAATGCCACTTATATAACGTATTAGATGAGTCGCGATGTACCTCGCATTCCACTCTGCTACGATTGCCACGTTGGCATCAATACGGGAGGGCTCATGCCGGGCTTGGGAACAATCATCAACGTTGTGCTTTTGATTGCGGGCGGTCTTTTGGGATTAGCGGGCGGTCGCTTCATTACACCGCGCATCCAAGACACGCTCATGAAAGCATCGGGGCTGTGCGTCCTGTTTATCGGCCTGGGCGGCACCATGCAAAAGATGCTCATCATCGATGGAAAGGCACTAGCGACCACAGGTACCACCATGCTCATCGTCTCGTTCGCCCTCGGCTCGCTCATCGGCGAGGCCGTCAACTTGGAGGCCGCCATCGAGAACCTTGGCGAATGGCTCAAGCGCAAGACTGGCAGTGAGGGCGATAACGGGTTCACCAACGCTTTTGTCTCGACTTCACTTACCGTGTGCATCGGCGCCATGGCCATTGTGGGATCGATCCAGGACGGCCTGCTCGGCGACTGGTCAACGCTTGCCCTCAAGGGCGCACTGGACTGCATCATCGTCTGCACCATGACGGCGTCGCTCGGCCGCGGCTGCATTTTCTCCGCCCTGCCCGTCGCCGTGTTCCAGGGGACGATCACGCTGTTTGCCGGCGCACTCTCCCCCATCATGACCACGGCAGCCCTCGACAGCCTTTCGCTCGTAGGCTCCATGCTCATCTTCTGCGTCGGCGTCAACCTCATCCGTCCTCAGACCTTCCGCACGGCCAATATGCTCCCCTCCGTTGTCATAGCCGTCATCTACGCCCTCCTGTTCTAAATCTATCTACGCAGCGGTATCTCGAACATCTGTTTGATGCTGTGCTATGATATGAGGTCACCGTAGCTGCGTTCGAGAGGAGGAGCGGTGGCCGACCAGGACATCAAGATGCTCATCGAGCGCATTATGGCCGAGGCCCGAACCCATCAGTCCGCCCGCTTCTCAAACGAAATCTACGCAGACGAGCCGATTCTCAAAACCGGCCGACAGATGCAAAATTTCCTCCCCGACCAGTACCGTAAAATGCACGAGATATCGCGCTGGCAGGATGACCCCAAGGGCGGTGCGGGCCGCTGGCTTTCGGAAGCCGAGCTTTTTTACCGCCAGGGCCTGCTGATGGCCGACTTTGAGGATGACAGTCCCTACAACGGCACCTTTAAGTCGTACTTTCCCACCTACAACGCCATGAGCGACCGGCAGCTGCGCGGCTACTTTACCTGGCGCGCCCAAGTGCGCCGCGGGACCGTCGAGGAAACGTCTACGTCCTTTGCCTTTCTGTATCTCTATGAGCTGATTTGCGGCATCGGCGTAGATAATCCGCTCGATGGTTTTAACAAGATCAAGGCCTTTTGGGATGCCTACCGCGCCTTTGAGCCCGGCATCGACCGGTTTGCGCGCGTGTGGCTGCAGGATTACGCCGTGTTCCACGGGCTCGACCCCAAGCTGCTTCGTGACTCTAAAACCGTCATGTTCGATAACGCCCTTATCGAGCTGCGGCGCGCGGCACGAGACCTTATACCAGCACCGGCACCGCCCGGCCAGACCCCTAAGCGTCGCAAAACCTCCGAGCCCACGCTCCCCCTTCCGCCCGATGAGGTGCGCGAGGAGCGACTCATGGCCGCCATCAACGCCCTCTCCACGTACAACCTAAGTAACTCGCGGCTCGACCGCAGCCACCACCGCGATCTGCGCCACGTGGCATGCGCCGTGTATGTCCGCATGGCGCGCTACTATGACACGCACCGAAAGACCGGCATCGTGGCGAGTTTATTTGGGGAGGAGACGGCCATGCCCTACACCATGTTTGCCTCGGCCGTATTCTTTGCGCCCGAGCGCCACGAGGACTGCGAATACCGCCTGGATCCTATCCATATCTACCGTTGCCAAAACGGCTTTTGGGAATGCATGCGTATCCATGGCAGCAGGCAAAAGAGCAGCAAGCTCGGTGAAATGATGCGCGCCTGCGACCAACGCCTGCGCCTGGCGCTGGACCCCGCCCATCCCCTTAAGGAAGAAAAGGTCCCCAAATATCTGGCCAAGATTATCGATGACGAGATTGTGGCATGGCTCTCGTGGGACGCCGCACACCAGCCCGTCAAGATCGATATCGATCTGAGTCAGCTGGGGCACATTCGGAGCGCCGCTGCGCAAACGCGCGAAGCGCTTTTGATCGACGAAGAGCGCGAGGACGACGCATCCGCAGAAGCCGAGGCAGCGGACTCAGGGCAACTGGAAGCCGAGCCCGTAGCCGACGCGATTGTCGAACCGGTCGTGGCACCCATTCGGCAGGACTTGACCGACGAGCCGACCATATCCACCGAACAGTTTGGTGTCGTGGCACCGCTTCTCGCGCCGACGCCCGCGTTCGCAGCTGCTGCGCCCGCTGACGCCACAAACGAACTCGCGCCCGCCGCAGATGCCTTCCTTCGCGCACTGCTCGAGCAAAACGCAGTACAGGCGGAATCGGCGGTAGCGCAATCGGGGCAGAGCGAGGACATGCTCGTCGATACCATCAACGAGGCGCTCTTTGACCTGGTGGGCGACACCGTAATTGAATTTAGCGCGGCAGGGCCGCAGATTATTGAGGACTACGAAGCAGACGTGAGAGGATACCTAGACCATGAGTGATACCGCATCCGCAGCACCCCGCGTGCCCAAGCGCGTCGCTGCCGTCATTCTCAACTCGCTCAAGGGCGGCGTGGTCCCGCGCATCGGCCTTCCCTACATTACCGTAGGGCGCGAGGTCGAGATCCGCGCCCTGCTCACCGATCTGAGTCTCATCGCCGACGGTGGGGCGAGCTTCCGCTTCCTGGTCGGTCGCTACGGCGCCGGCAAGAGCTTTTTGCTCCAAACCATCCGAACGCATGCCATGGGCGAGGGATTCGTCGTCGCCGATGCAGACTTGTCCCCCGAGCGCCGTCTGCAGGGCGGGCAGGGGCAGGGCCTTGCCACCTACCGCGAGCTCATACGCAATATATCGACCAAGACGCGCCCCGAGGGCGGTGCGCTCAACCTTATTCTTGATCGCTGGGTCGCCTCGTGCGCCGACGTCGACGAGTCGGTCGTCAATGCCCAACTGGCCCCGCTCGAGGAGATGGTCCACGGCTTCGACTTCACCCGCATGCTCCGACGCTATCGCACGGCCGTATCCGAAGGCGACGAAGAGGCCATGAGCCGCGTGACCAAATGGATCCGCGGCGAATACCGCACCAAGAGCGAGGCCCGCGCCGAACTGGGGTCCTCAACCATCATCAGCGATGACGACTGGTACGACTACGTCAAACTCATCGCGCGTTTTTTGGTTTGCAGCGGCTACAAGGGCATGCTGGTGCTCATCGACGAACTCGTGAATCTGTATAAGATTCCCAACGCCATCACGCGCCAGTACAACTACGAGAAGATCCTGACCATGTACAACGACACACTTCAGGGCAAGGCGCAGTACCTGGGCATGATTATGGGCGGCACGCCAACCTCCATCGAAGACCGCCGCCGCGGCGTGTTCTCCTACGAGGCTCTGCGCAGCCGACTCGCTCAGGGTCGCTTTGCGCGCGAGGACCTTAAGGACATGCTCGCGCCCATCATCCGTCTGCAGCCACTCACCTACGAGGAGCTGCTGGTGCTGATCGAAAAACTCATGCAAATTCACGCCGGCTACTTTGGCTGGACGCCCACGCTTACCGAGAACGACTTGGTGGACTTCCTCAAGATCGAGTTCGGTCGCGTGGGAGCCGACACGCATCTGACGCCGCGTGAAGTCATTCGTGACTTTATCGAGCTGCTCGACATCCTATGCCAAAACCCCGACGCCAACGTGGCCGAGCTGCTGCAAAGCGTCGGCGGCGACGCGCTGGCGACGGCAGCCGCAACAGGTGACACCGATACCGCAGGCGGCGACCGTAACTTCGCCGAATTCACCATCTAACCTGCCAAAAAGGGACAGGTTTATTTTGGCAGGTTTTATCTGGGAAAACGTTGAGGCAGTAATGCAGCAAGCCACTGCCCACCGCGTTGAGAGATTCGCTTTTGAAAGGAGGCCCCGTGAACGCCTTTGACCGCTACGCCCCATTTATCCAAGACTTCATCTACTCCCACGATTGGGAGAGCTTGCGCTCTATCCAGGTTGCGGCGGCAGATGCCATCTTTAACACGCAGGACAATGTGCTCCTGACGGCATCCACGGCTTCCGGCAAAACCGAGGCGGCCTTCTTTCCCATCCTGACCGAGTTTTGGGAGAACCCGCCCGCAAGCGTTGGGGCCCTCTATATTGGCCCCCTCAAAGCACTCATCAATGATCAGTTCGTCCGTCTCAATGACCTGTGCGAAGAAGCCGCCATCCCCGTCTGGCACTGGCATGGCGACGTTTCGCAGTCGCACAAGGCAAAGCTCATCAAAAAGCCGAGCGGTATCTTGCAGATTACGCCCGAGTCGCTCGAGGCGCTCCTGATCCATAAGCACATGGCGATCCCTCGTATGTTCTGCGACCTGCGCTATGTGGTTATTGACGAAGTCCACTCGCTCATGCGCGGCGACCGTGGCGGGCAGACGCTCTGCCTTATCGAGCGACTCTCGCGCATGGCCGGCGTGCAGCCTCGACGCATTGGCCTTTCCGCTACCATCGGCGACCCCGAGCGCACGGGCGCTTTTCTCTCACAGGGAACGGGGCGCGACTGCGTTATCCCCCGCTTTGAAGAACCGCGCCGCGTGTGGCGCATCTCCATGGAGCACTTCTACAACTCTGGCCCCCAGGCTCAGCAACGAGGATTCGAGAGCATGGGTCCTCAAGAGGCCGAAGTGCTTGCATGCGAGCGCATTGAGGCAGCGGCACCCGCGGCACTGCCCGCCGGCGCCCAATACATGCGTCACAGCGGACAGCTCACACAGGAGGAGCGCCGTCAACGTCGCGATCGGGCACGGGGCAAGGCCGCACCCAAGGACCGCCGAACTTCCTCGGCCCCCGAGGGCGAAGTCGACATCCCCCGAGCACCCGAACAGGCATTACTCAGCCCCACCGACACAGCACCAGACAACGCCGACCCCGGCATGGGCTATATCTTTGAGCACACGCGCGGCCGCAAGTGCCTGGTCTTTGCCAACTCGCGCGAAGAGGCGGAGGCCGTATGCTCCATGCTGCGCAGCTACTGCGAGAGCCGACACGAGCCCGACCGTTTCCTCATCCATCACGGCAATCTTTCGGCATCGTTGCGCGAGACGGCAGAAGAGCTTATGCGCGACGAGGAACAGGCGCAGACGACCGTCACCACCTCTACGCTTGAGCTTGGCATCGATATCGGCCGTCTGGAGCGCGCCTTCCAGATCGACGCGCCGTTTACCGTCAGCTCCTTTTTGCAGCGTATGGGCCGCACGGGACGCCGTGATCTTCCGCCCGAGATGTGGTTCGTCATGCGCGAGGAAGAGCCCGAGCCGCGCACGATGATGCCCGAGACCATTCCGTGGAAGCTCCTGCAAGGCATCGCGCTCGTACAACTCTATCGCGAGGAAAAGTGGGTCGAGCCGCCCGAGCTCGATCGACTCCCTTACAGTCTGCTTTATCACCAGACCATGTCGACCCTCGCCAGCACCGGAGAGCTCACGCCGGCCGAACTTGCCCAGCGCGTGCTCACACTCAGCTATTTCCATCGCATCTCGGCCGATGACTATCGCATACTGCTGCGTCACCTCATCAAGATCGACCACATCCAGGCCACCGAGGGCGGTGGACTCATCGTGGGTCTCGCGGGCGAGCGCATCATTAACAACTTTAAGTTCTACGCCGTATTCCAGGAAAACGAGGAGTTTACCGTTCGCAGCGAAATGGCCGAGCTGGGCACGATTGTCAACCCGCCACCACCTGGCGAGCGCATCGCCATCGCCGGACACTGCTGGATTGTCGAGGAAGTGGACTGGAAGCGCCATACCGTCTTTGCCACGCAGGTCAAGGGCCGTGTGCCGGCCTACTTTGGCGACTGCCCCGGCGACATCAACACACATGTGCTCGAACGCATGCGCAAAGCGCTCAATGAACATGCCGCGTATCCGTACCTTATGGGTAACGCGCGGGCCCGCTTGGCGCAGGCTCGCCATACGGCCGAGATTTCGGGTGCGGGAACCAAGCCACTCATCAACCTGGGTGGCGACACCTGGGTGCTCTTCCCCTGGCTGGGCAGCTACGCCTTTTTGGCACTCGAGCGCATGCTCAAGATTAAATGTGCCGCGGAGCTGGGCCTTCGCGGACTCGACCCGTCGCGCCCGTACTTTATGCAATTTAAGATGAAGGCCGACGAGGAGACGTTCTTTGAGGTGCTCGCCGCCGAGGCCGAGAAGGACTTCGATCCCATCGAGCTCGTCTATCCCGGCGAGGTGCCTTACTTTGATCGTTACGATGAGTTCGTTCCCGAAGAGCTCGTGCGCAAGGGCTTTGCCGAAGGCGTGCTCGACATAGAGGGCATGAAGCAGCGCGTCCTCAGCTGGCGCGACCACGCCTAAGACCAGTCTTTTTTGGGACGGGGAGACTTACTTGTCGTGAAGGACGGTGCCGAGGAAGTCGGTGTCGAAGGGCACAGCTTCGGCAAAGACGTAATCGCCGTCGCTGGCGATGAGCAGATAATTCTCCTCGCCGCCGAACTTCGCATCGCCACAGGGGACCACCCAGGCGTGGACGAATACCTCAAGTGCCGTGGCAGCGCAGTCGCGCAGGAACGTCACATCGCTCCCCTCGTTTGCGCTCACGATATTGGCCACGTAGATGCCGCCGGCATTCAGGCTGCCCCGCACCAGGCGCAGCGCCTCAACGGTCGCCAGCTCACGCACGGGCTCGGCACCGCCAAAGCAATCGCTCACGACCACGTCGTAGCGACGATGGTCCACGCTCGTCACACCCAGATACGAGCGAGCCTCAGCGGTTATTACCCGCAGGCGATCGCCCACCGTGTGCTCCAGCTCATCCAGGTAAAACCAACGGCGCGCCAAGCGCGTAATCTCTGCGTCATACTCGATGACGTCCATGTGCAAGCCTTCGTGCGACATCAGCGCAAACTTGGGATAGGCAAACCCACCACCGCCCAGCATAAGCATACGGTCGATACCGTGACCATAAGCGTCACGCATTGCATCCTCAGCCTCAAACACATCGTCAAACGCACGATAGTATGCAAAGGCGGGCTCCGCCCAGCGCTCGCCAACGTGGCTCGCGCTTTGGTAGACACCGCCTTGCACCAACACGCGAATCTCATCGCCGCGCTCATCGTGCACGCGCTTTACACGCGCCAACCCATTGCGGGTTCGCGCAACCTGCAGACAGGCAGCACGAACAGCGACAGCGGCCGCACCAAGCGCCGCAGCTCCCAGAGCAACGCCGGCAACGACACCAGCAGAAACACTCGGCTTGTTCATCTAGAGCTCCTTTTGCAGATAGAATCCGTGGTCATAAAAACCCAAATGGCGATAGTACTCGCGCGTACCGATCGCGCTGATCACGTTGATGTGCGTATAGCCCGCGTCCCGAGCAATATGGCACGCACGCTCCACCAGCGACCGGCCCAGTCCATGGTGCTGGGCCGCCTGGCCCTGATCACCAACGCGCGCCGCCATGCCATACACGTGCACCTCGCGAATCATCGCCTCGTCCGGCGTCGTCGGCAACTCGTCCGCATGCGCGGCAACAAAAGCGCGATCGGGAAGCGACAGCCGCAAAAAGCCCGCAATCTTGCCCTGCGGCGTCACCCACTGCAAAAAGCGCTCGTGAGTCACCGGCGTCTCGTACGTCACTTCCTCGTCAAGGGTCAACTCGTCCAGGTCGGCGCCCGCCGTGCTGATCTCGCGATAGCGAATCTCGCGCACCTTCGAACCCTCGCCGCGAGCAGCCAGGCGGTTCTCAACGAGCTGACGCAGGTTGGGTTTCTTGTTGCCTACCATGATGTCATCGGAACTAAAGTCGCGGATCATGCGACTGATGCGGCAGAACGCCGGCGTCACCACGATGTCATCGGCCAGCACATCGAGCAGTTCTTCCTCGGTATAGGGGCGCCACTCGCCACGCTCGTAGCAGCCCACCAGACGCGAGCCCTCGATGAGCGCACACGGGTAGAGCTTGACCTCGTCGGGCATAAAGGCGCCCTCGGTCATAAAGTGCTCGTAGTCATGCTTGTCCCCCTCGGGCGTGGCGCCCAACAAGTTAAGCATAAAGTGCGCGTGGATCTTAAAGCCAAACAGGCGTGCAAGCGAAAACGCCCGCTCAATCTGCGCCACCGAAATGCGACGCTCGTTCATATCGAGCAGGTGCTGATCAAGGCTCTGGATACCCATCTGAATCTTGGTGCAACCCAGGCGGCGAATAAGCGTGAGGGCCTGCGGCGTTACGGCATCGGGGCGCGTCTCGATAACGAGCCCCACCACGCGATGCTTCGCCGTCTCGTTGATGCGCTGCTGACGCTCGAGCTCCTCCATCGTTGCCGTCTGCCACTCGGCGACCTCGCCCCACGGCGTACCGGGGCCGTACAGACGACGCACCGCACGGTTATAGCCGCCCACGGCAGCATCCACACGCCCCTGCTCGCCGGCAACACCTGCTGCAAGCTCAACCTCGTCTGTCGCAATGCCGGCAGCCCGATAGCGCTCGCGGCGCTCTGTTACCACCGGCGGCAGGGCATCGGCGGGAGCGTCATC
>USLO01000037.1 GCA_900555515.1 uncultured Collinsella sp. | reverse complement strand
ATTCTCGCCAAGAACATCTCTATCGAGTACAAGGACGTCAAGATCAACGTCATCGACACCCCGGGCCACGCCGACTTCGGTGGCGAGGTCGAGCGCGTGCTGCGTATGGCCGACGGCGCCCTGCTGCTGGTCGACGCTTTTGAGGGCCCCATGCCCCAGACCCGCTTCGTGCTGCGTCACGCTATCGACACCGGTCTTAAGATCATGATCGTCATCAACAAGATCGACCGTCCGGGTGCTAACCCCGAGAAGGCCTACAACGACTGCCTCGACCTTATGGCCGACCTGGGCGCTACCGACGACCAGCTCGAGTTTGCCATGGAGCATGTCATCTACGCCAGCGGCGTCAACGGCTTTGCCCGCCTTGACCCCAACGACGGCAACATGGACATGTACCCGCTGCTCGATATGATCATCGACGACATGCCCGCCCCCGAGGTTGACGAGACCGCGCCTTTGGCCATGCAGTGCGTGACCATCGACCACTCCAACTTCGTTGGCCGTATCGGCATCGGCCGCGTGTACTCCGGCACCATTCACCAGGGCGACCAGATCTTGGTTGTCAAGAACGACGGCTCCAGTGCCACCGCTACCGTCAAGCAGCTCTTTACCTTCGACTACCTGGGCCGTACCGAGTGCCAGGAAGTCGGCGCCGGCGACATCGCTGCCGTCGTGGGCATCGACCGCACCGATATCGGCGATGTCTACACCGATCCCGAGAACCCTGTCGAGCTCGAGCCCATCGAGATCGACCCGCCGACCCTGTCCATCGTCTTTGAGGCTTCGACCTCCCCGCTCGTCGGCCGCGATGGCGACATCGTGGGCGCCCGTCAGCTCAAGGAGCGCCTGTTCAACGAGGCCGAGAACAACGTGACCATGAAGATCGAGGAGCTCGAGGACAAGAGCGGCGTCGAGGTCTCAGGCCGTGGCATTCTGCACCTGTCCGTCCTGATGGAGTCCATGCGCCGCGAGGGCTTTGAGTTCCAGGTCGGCCGTCCCCGCGTTCTGTTTAAGAAGGACGAGAACGGTAACAAGATGGAGCCCGTCGAGCAGGCCGTCGTCGAGTGCCCGGACGAATATTCGGGCAAGGTCGTTGAGGTCTTCGGTACCTCCGGCGGCATCATGACGAGCATGGATACCTCGGGCATCGTGACGCACCTTGAGTTCAAGATCCCGACGCGCGGCATCATGGGTCTTAAGAACCGCATCATGAACGTCACTCACGGCGAGGGCGTGTTCTACCACACCTTCCTGGAGTACGGCCCCTACGCCGGCGAGATCGGCAACCGTCAGAACGGCGCCATGATCTCCATGACCACCGAGAAGGCCGTTGCTTACGCTCTGGGTACGCTGCAGGAGCGCGGCCAGCTGTTTGTTGAGCCGGGCACCGAGTGCTACGAGGGTATGATCGTGGGCGAGCGCAGCAAGGCTGGCGACATGGTCGTCAACATCGCCCGTACCAAGAACCTGGGCAACCAGCGTTCCTCGACCTCCGATATCTCCGTCCAGCTTGTGCCGCCCCGCACCTTCTCTCTGGAAGAGGCGCTGGAGTACATCGCCGATGACGAGCTGGTGGAGATCACCCCCAAGAACATTCGCCTGCGCAAGCGTCTGCTCAACGCCACCGACCGCAAGAAGGCCGCCGTCCGCGCCGGCCAGGTCAACAAGTAAGCGCTGGGCTTTATAGCTTTTACGAGAAAGGGCGTCGACCATCGCGGTCGGCGCCCTTTTTGTGCAAGGGGGACAGGCTCGTTTGCGCCACGGTGGAGGAGGCTATCCCCCCCCGAGCGACTTTTCAGGCAAAGTTAAGTTGTTTAAACATATACACGAATCATTGAAATACAACCGCTTTGATACAAAACTGTCACAGGTAAATATCAACTGGTATTAAATTAAAAGACCTCTTTACCTGCGGTTTACATGACTGGTATCTATATTGTATTTTATCCATTGTGGCATAGACGAACCGTCTTAGAAGTTGCTCCCCAGTGGGTTCTTGCAATGCGCTAGGTAGGTTCTCGTTGATGTTGGGGCTTGTGTTCGATCCGACGATTCGCCGTATTCCACAACGTGTTGTAGGAATTAGGGGACAACTATGGACGCACACCGCTCACGGTCGCTGGGTATGGCGGCCCTGATCTTCACTTTGATTAGCCTTACCGCTGCAGTTTTTCACGGCGCAGCCCCCGTGCGCGCCGAGGATGCAGCCATGCCAACGCCGATTGAGATCAACGGCGATACGGCAACGGTTGAGGTCAAGCTGTATACCGATGAGAACCATAATAAGCCTTTGGGTGATACTGCCGTAACGTCTACTTCGAAGCTCTACGGAGCTTTCTCGGCACGGTTCATAAGTGGTAAGGCGCCTACGCCTCAGAACTACATCGCTGTCTACGAGCTCCCCGATACCATAGTCGTTGACAAAAACGCCGGTGGCGACCTCATGGAAGGTCCGGAGGCTACGGCCGAAAAGGCTGGTACGTGGAAGATCAAGGACAATAAGGTCATCTTTACGTTTGATAAGAGCTGGCTCGACAAAAAACCCTGCGGAAATTTTTGTCGGAGCCAATTTTTCATTTGAGTTAGCAAATAAGAACGCCGGCTCGGACAGCAGTACACCTATCAAGTTCCCCGGTGCGGGATCAATCAATATTCCAACTACGGATGGCGCCGTCAAAGGGGAGAAATCAGGAGCCTTCTCCCAGGCCGCCGGCGGCGTGGCCAAGGTGACCTGGACCGTTAAACTCACCGTCGAGTCGTATGCCACGAACGTCAAGTTCACCGATATGCTGGGCGACAACTTCAACTTTGTGGAAGGTAGCTTCGTACTCGACGGTAGGACGCTTAATCCGCAACCGACGATCGACGGCCAGGTCGCGACCCTCAACAGCCTGGGCAATCTTTCCCGGGGCGATCACACGATTACGTACGAAACGGTGCTGAAGAGCGGCGTTTCGGCAAACAACCGCGATTTGATCAAAGCTGACAATACGGCAACGTGGGATTGGGCTGGTTCAAACGACGGCGACAACAAAACAGCTACGGCTGAGCCTGTTACATTCGGCTACGACATGATCAACAAGTCCAATGGCTCAGGCACGCCGTCGGATATCAAGTGGACGGTCACACTCAATCAAGGGAAGCTCAAAGCCGACATGAGCGGCTACGTGTTCACCGATTATCTGGACGGAAAACAGACGTATACGGGCAACTACTTTTCGGTTTACAAAGGCGACTCGGAGGCGAGCGGAGTTGAGATTGGGAAAGGCGACCTTGACCCAGAGAAAAATTCCTTTTCCTATAAGTTCCGGGATAACCTTGAGGATAAGTACGCCACCTACTGCATCGTTTATCACACAAAGATGAACGACATGAGCTCGTACGACACCGTGCGCAACAGCGCGACCATCGAGCGCAAAGGTTCCGTTTCCGGTACCGATGATGGCAGTTTCACGCCGCAGCTGACGGGTGTTGTGCCGATCACCAAGAGGCTCGTGAGAGCCGATGAGGCGGCGGCGACGGGCAGGGCGACATGGGAGACGAAGGTCGCGCTGAAGGCGATCGTCAATGCGGTCCATCCAGGCGAGGTGACGGTGAAGGACACGTTTCAGTCGGCATGGTCGCAGAAACTTGGTGTCGACGAAAGTTCCATTACCATTAAAATCGGCGATACCGTGCTGAAACGGGGCGCCGACTGGAATCCAACGGCTAGCTTTCCGGGTAATGAAACAAAGGAAAACTACGACCTCAAAATCATCGTTACCGACAACGTGAAAGCCGCTCTAGAGAACGAGGACTACGCCGTTATCACCTACGACACCACATCAGAAGCGCTGTCGGGCTGGTACTCAAACTTTGCGTCGGTTAGCGCGCCGGGCCTGCAAATAAAGTGGCCGTTCACCGAACCCGTCAAGTACGTTGTAAACCAAGAAACGAAGCCTGCGGTCGAGAAGCCGGAAGCGGAGTCGAAGGTGTCTTGGGTTGAGAATTTCGATTGGCATGCCGTTGACGGCTCGGATGAGAAGGGCGCCTGGATCGTCGCCTGGACGGTGTATGCAAACCGCCAAAAGGGTAACAGGGGCGCAAACGGCGAGTTCGAATACTATGGAGCTGGAAAGCTGGGCGGGAAGCCGCTGAATATCGTTGATAGCCTTCCGGATGGTATGAGCTATGTTGCGAATTCCGCAAAGTATACGCTCGTGCAGAACCCCTATGATAAACATACGGGGCTTCATCGCGGAAGCGAGGCCGAGACGGTCGTTGATAGCCAACCGCTTGTCACCGATAGTGTCAAGAGTGATGGCAACACTGTCACTTTTTCTATTCCTACGACTAAGCTTGAAAGCTATGCCGGTTATGTCAAGCTTACGTATCAGACAGCGGTCAAGCGCGGTGAGCTTGATACCTCCACGAACGAGGTGAAGTTCACCAATTCTGCGCGCGCCGAGTCGGGAAGCAAGAAATTCGACTCTGGCAGTGGTGTTGTCACCATTAAGAACAACGTTATCAAGAAGACCGGCGAACAGGTCGACAATAGCAATCGCATCAAGTACACCATTTTCGTTAACGAGTCAGCTGTCGATCTTAAGAGTGGCACTGGTGTCCTCGAGCTGGTCGATACCATGGATACCAAGTGCACGTTGGTGCCGTCGACGCTTAAGGTCTACGAGCGCGTGAACAACGATTGGTCTGAGCTGGCCGATAAGGATTATTCGTCAAAGATGGAGCAGGTCAACAACGAATCTGGCTCATGTACGAGATTGACACTTAACGTGCCCGATGAGAAATACCTCAAGGTCGAGTACGAGGTTATCCCGACCGGAAACCCAAATGATAAGGTGCCTCTTTCCAATACCGCAAAACTTACGGGTGTGACGGAAGGCACGGCGATTGACGAGCAAATATGGACCATCCAGAACGCTTCCGCCAGTGCGGGTGGCAATGGTTACGGCATCACGATGACCAAGTACGACGCAGGGCAGGTTGGCGCAACGCTTGGGGGCGCGAAGTTCACCCTTTATAGCGTGAACATGAACCGGGCTGAGACGGTGGGCATGGAGAACGCCAGAACGCTGTTTGACGACGCCGCGAGAGACGTCGCGACCGACGACGATGGCAAAATCTCGTTTGGCTCGGAAGGCCACGCAATGAGTAATTGTGTGCTCTACCAGCTCGTGGAATCGAAGGCGCCCGATGGCTACGTCGCAGCAGAGCCTAAGTGGATCATGCTCAAGGGCAAAGCGAACGACGGGGAGTATCAAGCTGCGCTAGCTAAGGCGAAGACCATCGTCGGCGGCGCGGAGATCATCGGCGATGACAAAAAGGACGAGATTTGCGTCTATGACAATCGTCTAACGGGAACCGCGGTTATCAAGGCACAGAAGGTGCTCAAAGGCGGGACATTCAAGAAAGGGCAGTTCTCGTTTGAGCTCAAGGATGGCGAAGGCAGGGTACTCCAAACGGTGACGAACGACGCTGATGGCAGCGTATCCTTCAACGTCGAGTATAACAAGGCCGGCGAGTACCGCTACATCATCTCCGAGGTCGAGCCCGAGGGTGCCGTCGACCATGTTAAAGATCACATCACCTATGACACGACCCCGCGCAAAGTCACGGTTGAGGTAACTAATGGCACGGACCAACTCAACGCCGTAGTTACCTATGGCGATGGCTCTCAGGATCCGCCGACCTTTACCAACAAGTATTCGACTACGCTACCTGAGGCGGGCGGGGCTGGTTTGACTATGACGTATTTAGCTGGTGCTTCGATGCTGTGTTTTGCCGCGACGTGGATGCATACTCGCCGCCATCGTGATCTTGATCGGAGTGGTCGTCGTGAGTAAAGTGCTCCGTCATATGTTGGCCGTCGTGGTGATGTCCATGGCTGTCGTCTTCGCTTTTGCGATCGCCCCTGGAACGGCCCGTGCTGCCGACACCGGAGCCATTACGGTGGACGGTACAGTCGCGACACGTTACGACGCGTACCAGCTCTTTTCGGCGACCGTTGTCGACGATGCCGACCAAAAGGTCGCAACTGATGTAGCGTGGGCGAATGACACGGTTCGCCAAACTGCCCTTCCCGTGCTTCATGATGCAGGGCTTGATAGCTCGGCATCGACGGCGCAAGCGGCTGCCGAATGGATGAATGCTGACGGGCATATGACGACCGCGCTGGCGACAAAACTCGCCAGAGCAATTTGCAGATCCGGCGTCCCTTCCGTGGCCCTTAACGCGGGCGCGGCGGCCGAGCTGCCCTGCGGCTACTGGTTCATCGTCGCCGACGACGACGCCATCGCCCAGGGCGAGGCCGGCACCGCGCCGATCATGGTCCTGGTGGGCGGCAGCGCCGTCACCGTCAAGCCCAAGGCGGCGACCCCCAAGGTGGCCAAGCACGTGCTGGAGGACAGCACCGCCGCATGGCAGAAGGCCGCCGACGCCACCATCGCCGACGACCTGTACTGGCGCCTCTCTGCCACGGCCCCGGCCGGGCTCACCGCCTACGACACCTATGCGGTGCAGTTCGTCGACACCATGGGCGCGGGGCTCGACCCCTCCAAGGTGGCCGCGAGCATGCGCGTGTACGTGGCGGCGGGCGCGGACGGCGGCTTTGACGCCGTCGCATGTGAGGGCGGCGACGCCAACTCGACGCCGGCTAAAGGGTGGACAGACATAACTTCACAGTGCAGGGTCTCGGTCGAGGGCAATGCCTTCACCGTGCGCACTGGCGACCTCATCGCCGCGCTCGGCGGGGCCGACGCCTTCGCCGCGGGCGCCCGCGTGGTTGCTGTCTACAATGCGCCGTTGGGGGCCAACTGCAATCGAGGTGCCACCAAGGGCAACCCCAACGAGGTCTACCTTCGTTACCCGCGCTCTCCCCTCGCCGACCAGTCCTGCGACGCCGGATTCACCCGCACGCCGAGTGACGATGCGACGGCCTACACCTGGGGACTCAGTCTGATCAAGCGCTCAAGCTCGGACGATAAACCGCTCGCGGGCGCCAAGCTGCGCATCATCGATGACCGCGGGCGTATTCTAACGACTGACGGCTCGTGGTCGACGGATGCCGCCGCGCACGTCACCACGGGCGCGGACGGCCACGTGGAATTGACCGGTGTGGACGCGGGCGTCTACACCGTCGAAGAGGTCGCGGCTCCCAAGGGATACGCCGCCTTTGAAGGCAAACGTACGGTGACGGTTACGGCCGAGGGCCTGGACGTTAAACAGGTGGCGGCCGCGAAGCCCAAGGTGACCGTATCGGCTGAAAGCCCTCTGCGGGTTGATACTGCCGATGCCGGGATGGGTTCGATTGAGCTGTCGGTGCTCAACACCCCAAGAAAAGAAGCGAGTCGAGGCTTTATGCCCTCGACGGGAGATAGAACGTTGGTGCTGGCGGCGGTTTTGGCTGCCATCGGAGTGGCGGCTATTGTTGTCGCGCTCGTCATCAAGTGGGGAGGAGGTCACCGTGAAAAATAATTGTCCCCCCCCCTTGCTCAATGGCGTACTGCCTCCGTAGCGAGTGACGAGCAGGTCTACCGACCTGGTGATCATTGGTTTTGAAAAAGTTACTAGAGAACCCTCCAAGAAAGAGGACCAAACATGAAGATAACCAAGAGCATCGCCCGCCTGGCAGTAACCGCCGGCCTCACAGCAGCGCTGAGCTTCGGCGGCGTGATGGCACCGGTGACCATGGCGTTTGCTGGGGGTACGCCTGTGGCTACGACGAGCGGCAATGTGACGATCAAAGATGACGACTACGCGGGTACGACCTTTAAGGGCATCAAGATTTTCTCCGCTACGGTTACGCAGGATCAGACAAACGCCAATGTTTGGGACTCTACCGGTGAGAAGACGCTGTCCGATATTACGTGGGCATCGAATGAAGTGAGAGATGCCGTCAAGAGCGTGTTTGACGGTAACGCTTATGCCAACAAGCCGAAGAATGACGACGCTCAGGCATGGGCAGAGTTCATTAAGGAACAAGCGGGCTCCGATAACGTTGGCGAGGGTGCCAAAGTCAATGCGGACAACAAGCTAAACGTGATTGCGGCGAAACTCATAAGCACCGAGGGTCTTGTGTGGACGGACCTTACCAACCAGCAAACTAAGAATTTGGATGCCGGCTATTGGCTTTTCGTGACCAACCAGCCGAGCTCGACTAAGGATAACAATAAGACCAATGGTAATGTTGACGCGTTCACCTCACCGATTTTCACCATCGTCGGCGGCGCCGATGTGAATGCGGAGCCCAAGAAGAGCGTCCCCAACGTGACCAAGGCCGTCAAGGATGACGCAGATGGTGCCACGTTTGGTACCGACGTGTTTACAAGCCCCAATAAGTCCGCCGACTCCCGCATGGATCAGTTTATCGAGTATCAGCTGACCGGCACCGTTGCGAGCAACATCAACACCTACAGCACCTACAAGTACATCTTCACGGATAAGCTTCCCACATCCATGACGCCTGAGCTCAAGAATGACAACATGACACCTGTTGTCACGGTCAAAATCGATGACAATGTGGTCAAGTCTGGCTATGAGTCGACCTATAGCGGCGACGTGCTCACGGTTAACTTCACTAATCTTAAGGCGTGCCAAGACGAGAACGACAAACCTATCGTCCTGAATGACAAGTCTACAGTGACCGTTGAATATAAGGCCAAGCTCGACTCTAGTAAGGTTTGCAATTCTGACGGTTCGCTCAAGTCACAATTCGGCAGCTTGCTCGGTACCGCACAGACGAATACGGTTATGCTTACCTACTCCAACAACCCGCACGTTGTCGATGATACCGGCACCACGGTCGACCATCCCGCCTACGACTATACTTACGGCATTGACGTTACCAAGGTCGGTTCTGATGATGAAGAAAAGGGACTCAAAGGTGTTGAGTTTACACTGCAAGAGCAGGGTGATACTGACAACTTTATCATGGCAAATGGTGTCAAGACGATCGATGAAACAAAGGCTAAGCTGACAACTGATAGCAACGGCAAGATTAACGTTGTCGGTCTCGATGAGGGCACCTATGTCCTCAAAGAGGTTACGCCCGCCCCTGGCTACAACAACTCCGCAGCAGGCGGTGTCACGTTCACCATCGCGAGCGATAGCCTGCCCACTAACGGCAATTCTTTCACTCCTAGTTGCACACTTGCTGAAGGAACTGACGAGAATCTTGTTCAGGTGTCTAGCGCTACTGACGGTAGGGTTCACCTCACCGTTACCGATAAGAAGGGCTCCAACCTCCCGCTCACCGGTCTCAACGGTGTGACCTTCACTTGGATTGCTGGTGGCGCGGTGCTGTGCATTGGCGTGGCGCATCTCATCCGTAGTCGTAAACGCGATGACGGCTCTGAGGAGTAACTGTTCGACTCGACTATCAACACGAGACATGAAAAAGCTGGGCACCCGGTCGATGCGATCGGGTGCCCAGCCTCGTTTGTTGGTGCAAAGAAACCTGACCCCTTTGCATCATCACAAAGGTGCCTGTCCCCTTTTTGGTGGTTGGTGGCTAAGCGGTGGGGAGTCCTGGCATGTTAGCCGGCTGCAGCGGCTTGGGGTGGGCGTTGCGCCAGATGATTTGGATGACGTAGCCGAGCGTGAAGACGAAGGCCACGCCGCTGATGAAATCGCCTACGAGGGGGATTGCCGTAAGCGCACCCGCGGCGATGCCACCCACGGCTGCCATGGCGTAGCGGTTCTGGTTGTGTCCGACCATGCGGGCGATCGCGCACCCCGCAAAGGCACTCGACACCAACGCGATGCCGATAACGCCGCACAAGAGGACTCCGGCAAGCGACAGCCCGGCGATAGAGATAATCAGCAGTAGGATGGCGGGGACGATAGCAATCGTACCCAGAAGACCGCTCACCCACAGGGGCGTGGGGCGCTGGTGGAGCATGCCGGCGGCACTGGCGGTCGCACGCGGAAAGACGAGTTCGAGCAGCAGAGCGACAAAGCAGGTCGAGAGTGCCGCGGCGACGATACCGCCGATGACATCGTTAACGGTGGAAGTATCTTCGTTCTCGGTGCGGTCGATCTTGAGCGCACCGACCTCGGCTCCCGCGGCGCGCTCGGGGTCCTCGGAGACGTGCGCGTTCACGGTGCCGGTGACGTGGGCGTTCTTGCCCAGGATGAGCTTGTCGGCCCAAACCTCGACATCGCCCTCGACGGTGCCATCGATAGTCACCGTATCGCCCGCAAGCGCTGCCGACTTGGTAGAACCGCGCAGGGCAACCGTCTCGCCTATCGCATAGAAACAGTTGGCGGTGCTGTCGGAATTGAGCACGACATGCTGGCCGGCAACGGTCACGCTGCCATCAACCGTAGTCTTGGCAATGTCGATGGTGCGCGCCGCCAAGCGGACGGCGCCGCCCACCGTGCAGTCGCGGATGGAGAGGCTCTCGCCTGCTGCAATTATGTCGCGGCCGATGGACGCATCGTCCAAGTTGAGGGCCTGACCTGCCCAGTACAGGTCACCTTCGACGCCGGACGAATTGGCGTCATTGTCGGTCGCAAGTACGTTGCCTGCGGTGTCCGTGCCGGCGAACGACGCCGTGGGAAGTGCGGTGACCGCCAGCGCGATGAGCGCGAATGCCATAAACAGGCAGCGACGCATCTTATGTGACGGCACCGCCGCGGTTTGATTGAGAGCCATGGTTGATCCTTTTGTTAGGTGTTCGGCATATACCTAACAGGGTACCCAACGCGTGGGCGCTCTAAAAGAACCTCTTGGTTGCATTTCGAAGGATGAGCCCGCGCCACCTACTTTTTGCGGTGCAAAAAGCGTGCGATGTCGTCCTCGGTGGGGCTTTTGATATCAAAGCGCAGCGACAGCCAGCGCAGCCCCATGGTCACCACGACGCAAACGACCAGTGCGATGACATTGCTGACCAAGCCGCTCATGACAAGGCAAACATAGCTTGCCGATCCGGCGATAGCCGCGATGGCATAGAAGTTGGTGCGCTGGAAAATACCCGGCACCACACCCATAAAACCATCTCGCAGCATGCCGCCGCCCACCGCGGTAAAAAAGCCCATCATGATGCACACCGCCGGCGCAAAGCCGTAGACCAGCGCCTTGTCTGCGCCGGTTGCCGCATAAATACCCACCGAGATGATATCGAGCAGGGGAATGAGTTTTTCGGGCTTGTCGACGATTGCCGGGAAAATGTAAATGATGGCTGCCGTGGCAATGGAAAGCGGGAGCGCCATCGGTTGGTTGAGGATGTAGACGTTGCCCACCTGCAGCGTCATATCGCGCAAAAGACCGCCGCCCAGGCCACAGACCACGGCGAGCGCGACGGCGCCCACCAGGTCGAGCTTGTGCTCGCGCGCAACCAGCACACCCGAGATCGATGCAGCGACGACGGCGAACATCTCGAGCCAAAACGGGATGGCAACCATGGCATCCGAGGCGTGTGCGGTAACGATCATAGCGGCGGCAACGGGCAAGATGGGGTCCTTCTGATTGCGAGTTTAGACAATGCCCGTACATAGTACATGGTCGGCGGCGATTGAGAACCTATTGCTCGGCAAACGGTAGGGACTGGGTGCGGGCGTGGGCGTTCCTGGAATGCCAGGGATCCGAAACATGTACGTCACCCTCCAAAAACGACATTTTTCGACATCTTTGGAGGCTGACGTACATGTTTGGATTGAGCTCACAGCATGAGTGAGTTGATTTACTCACATCCGGTATATTTCCCCACTTCAACGGACATAAGAGTTGGATACCGGCTCAGAGCGAGAGGCCCTTAATGGATACCCCTGTTCTCATTTCGCATAAAACCGCATGGCTTGTCCATCATGCACCCCAGAATTTGGTTCAGTCTCTTGCGCGGCACGACTACCAGATAGGCGCACAAGGCATCTCCACCCAGCAACGCGTTGCGCGCATACGACAGGCCCTTACCGACTGCGGCATTCCGTCCGATATGCTTAAGACTATCGATATCGCGGTTGTATTCGAATTCGAGCGAATTCGTACCAAAGGCGTCGTTTGCCACATTCTTGGACAAAATCTTCCCTACGAGCATATTAACGAGTTGACGCCCGGAATCTTCATCACCGACGAAGCCTTCACCTTCGTGCTCGCTGTCGAGTGGATGGATAGGATCGAATATCTCGAATATGGCTATGAAGTTTGCGGCGATTATCGCATGAGGCTCAATCCCGCCGACCCTTATACCGAGCAACCAGCCACCACCTCCAAGGATGAAATAACCGAACTGCTCGATCGACACCCCGGCAAACCCGGTGCCACACGTGCACGGCTCGCGCTCAGGCACATCTACGATCACTCGGCCTCGCCTATGGAGACCGCTTCGGCAATCGCCCTCTCGCTCCCAACAAGCGAAGGCGGCGTTGGCATCCGAG
>USLO01000036.1 GCA_900555515.1 uncultured Collinsella sp. | reverse complement strand
AGGTCGACGGCGGGGCTGATGAGCTTGCGCACGCGCTTGCTGGCAATCTCGACCAGATACACGGCCGTACCCACACCTAGCGGCACGCCCATGGCGAGCGCACCGACGGTCACCAGACCTGAGCCGGCAAGCAGCGACATGATGCCGTAGTGGCCCTCAGAGGGCGCCCAAGTAAAGCTAAAGAAGTCCGCCAGACCGATGTCAGTAAAGACGGGCAGCGCCGAGTACGTGGTAAAGACAAAAATCAGGATGACGGTAACGACCGCCAAGAACGCGCAGGCAAAGAAGATCCACTTCAGCGCCTTCTCCTTGATATAAGTACTGCGCGATACGAGCGCCAGCTCGCGCTTCTTGGGCGCCTGAACATTCTGCTCAGTCTGGGAGTTTTCCTGTGCTTCCATGCTACTCACTCCCCTTCTCGTCGTTGGTGACGGGGATAAAGCCCGCCTCGCGAATCTGCTTGTCCATCTTTTCGGACGTCACGTAGTCGATGTAATCCTGCGCCTGCTGCGAAGGCGCACCCTTCACAAAGAAGTAAAGGTCGCGTGAGATGGGATAGCCGCCGCTCGCGACCGTCTTCTCGGACGCCTCAACATGATTGACCGAGACGGCCTTGACCGAGGTCTTGGCGTTGAGGCTATCGACGAAGCCCAGCGAAATGTAGCCAATGGCACCGCGCGAACGAGATACCACGTCGCGCACCTGGCCCGTGCCCGAAAGAACGGCCGAGCGGCGATCGAACGGCGTGCCGTCCATCACGATGGTACGAAAGGCCTCACGCGTGCCGGACGCCTCATCTCGGTTGATAACCTGAATCCTCAGGTCCTCGCCACCGACCTCTTTCCAATTGGTAATCTTGCCGGCGTAGATATCGCGGAGCTGCTCGGTCGAGAGGTTATCGACGGGGTTGTCGTCGTTCACGATGACCGCAATACCGTCGTGGGCAATGACGATGGGAGTCAGGCCCAGATCCTGTTCGTCGGCATTGAGTCCACGGGAGGAGCTGGCGATATCGGCCGTGCCGGCGCTGACGGCCTCGATGCCAGCGGAAGAACCCAAACCGGAAACGAGCACGTCGATGCCGGTCTCCTCCTTAAAGCCCTCGGCCGCAATCTCGGCGATAGGAAGGCAGGTCGTGGAGCCGGCCACGGTAATGGAAGAGGTAGAAGACCCCGAAGAACAGGCGCACAGCGTAAGCGTAAGCACAGCGGCGCTCAGGACCGATACGATCTTTCTCATAGCATCACGCCGATCGCAGCATGGCGCCCACAGGTGCCGTTCTCGTTACGGTAGGAATAAAAGCGGTCGTTCTGACGCACGGTCGAAAGCTGGGTATCCACGATATTATCCGCGTCGACACCGACATCTACCAGCGCCTCGCGAATGGCAGCGGAAAGATCGAGCATGCGAGAGGTACTCGCATCGATGCACGAGAACTCGGCGGCAAAGCGATCCATGAGTTCCTGGGATACCTCATATTCGTCACCCAAGATATGGGGGCCGATATAGGCGGAAACGTCGCTCGCATCGCAGCCGGCAGCATCGCAAAGCGCCTGGCACGCCTTGGCAGAAATACGTGCAATCGTGCCCTTCCAACCGGAGTGCACCACGGCAAATCCGCCAGGGGCCACCATCACCACGGGGACGCAGTCGGCAAAGCAGAGCAGCACGGGCACGTTACGCGCCGTACAGACGATGGCATCGCAGCCCTCAGCAATCTGCTCGCGGACGTCCTCAAGGTCATCGGCACCGTTCGAGGTCACCGCAACGACATGGTCACCATGGACCTGATTGGGAACGAGCAGGTTGTGCTCGCACTCGGCGGCACCCATAGCCTCGAGCGCGCGACGACGATTTTCTTGAACAGCAAAGGGATCATCGCCAACATGCGAGCCCAAGTTGAGTGAGGAGTACGCATCTTCGGAAACACCACCGGCGCGCTCGGTGAAGGCAAAGCGAACATCGGATGTCGCGCCCTCCACCAACGTAACACCATCATGGTCGACACGCGAAACTTTGTCCGCACGTGCTGCCATACTAAAGCCTCCTAATAACACAAGTATTGCGGCGACGCCGCAGCAGTCCGTGCCATACGGCTGCACACTTCATCAAAAAGGATACCCGCAGCGGTAAGGAGCAAACGTAAAGGGAACGTAAGGAGATTGGAGGCTTTCGTTTACAAAGGCGAAACACAACAAAAAAAGGGGCGCGCCCAATCGGACGCACCCCTTGCAAGTCGTTGAGAAAAACGAACTAGAAGCTACCGCGCTTCAGGAAGTCGGGAAGCTCGAACTGATCGTTGCCGAAGTTAGGAAGCTCGGTGCCACCGACGTTGCGGGTCGGAGCGGCCTGAGCCGGGCTGGTGGCCGGAGCGGTGCGCTGCGGCTCAGCGGAAGCAGCGGCCTTGCTCTGAGACTGCTGAGCGGCAAAGAGCTCGTCCTGACGGTTGACGTTGGAGTCGGAGAAACCCGTAGCGATGACGGTGATACGCACCTGATCGCCCAGGGACTCGTCGACAACGGTACCGAAGATGATGTTGGCCTCGGGGTCGACGGCGTTGGCGACAACGTCGGCGGCGTCGCTGATCTCCTGGATGCCCAGATCCTTGGAACCGGCGATGGAGAGCAGCACGCGTGTGGCACCATCGATGGAGCTCTCGAGCAGCGGGCTGGAGATGGCCTGCTGGGCTGCGTCGACGGCACGGGTATCCCCAGAAGAGGTACCGATACCCATCATGGCGGTACCGGCCTGCTTCATGATGGTCTTAACATCGGCGAAGTCCAGGTTGATGATACCGGGGACGGTGATGAGGTCGGTGATGCCCTGGGTGCCCTGGGAAAGGACGCCATCGGCAATCGCAAAGGCCTCGAGCATGGTGGTCTTCTTCTCGGCGATGTCGAGCAGCTTATCGTTAGGGATGACAATCATGGTGTCGACGCAATCGGAGAGGGTCTTAATGCCCTCCTCGGCGCTCTTCTTGCGCTTGCGGCCCTCGAAGGTGAAGGGCTTGGTCACGACGGCGACGGTCAGTGCACCGACCTCGTTCATCGCGATATCGGCAACGATAGGAGCAGCGCCGGTACCAGTGCCACCGCCCTCGCCGCAGGTGATGAACACCATGTCGGCGCCAGCAAGCGCCTCGGCAATGTCGTCGCGGGACTCATCGGCAGCCTTGCGGCCAACCTCGGGGTTGGCGCCGGCGCCCAGGCCGCGGGTAAGGTCGGTGCCGATGTGCACCTTGATATCGGCATCAGAGATCGCGAGTGCCTGAGCATCGGTGTTGATGGCAACAAACTCGACGCCGCGGATGCCCTCTTCGATCATTCGATTGACCGCGTTGGTACCGCCGCCGCCGACGCCGACCACCTTAATGACGGCAAGGTAGTTGTTGATCTCTGTCTCGTGCATGTCGGTCCTCCGAACAAAGGTTATAGCCATAGCATGGGTCGACCCCTGCGCACATTAACCTTCAGGTTGAAAGTAAATGCAAAGGTAAACCGTATTATGGTTGCACATTATGAACGTATCAGTCAAATAATTGACCGTGAAAACCAAACAAACCAGATAAACGGCGTGGTATGGCCCCTCAACAAAGCATCAACCAGCGCTACGAGGTCGGAGCATTCCTAAATGTGTAGTTGCCCGGAGAGCGCACATTGATATACGTTACGCCCTCTACCTGCGAAAGCAACTTGGTGACTACGCGTTCCTTCTTGGCGATATCGTTCGAATCGCCCAGCGACACCTCAATGCCGTTATTGAGGTTTGCCGAGATGGCTTCGACCGAAGGCGTGGAAATATCCTTGACTTGTCCCAAGAACTCGCTCGAAAAACCACGCACATAATCCAAGCCAGCCTTAACGGCCTTGGAGCTCACCGCCTGGCCGGAAACTGGAGCGACATCCGCCGAGACATCAGTCAGCAACACCGCGCCATAGTGCTTAGCGAGCGCCAGTGCGGCATCGATGCCGGTCAGGGTATTTGAGCCCTGCCCTGTCGTGATGACGTTGCCCTGGTCGTCCACTTCGACCGACGTCGACAGCGGGGCGATCCAGGTGTCATCATCCCCGATGGCCCAGGCTAGGTCATCGGAGCTGATATAGGCAATTGCGATGACCTTGCGCTCCATAGGCGTAATGATGAGCGTATGCGGGAACTGACGCTGAACATCCACGCCCGAGACCCACGGGTTCTGCTTGAGGTCCTCGGTAATCTGGTCGGGATCGACGTTAAAAAGCGACGTTCCCTCGGGCAAATCGATCAGCTGGATAGCATCGTGCTTCGTCACATGCTCGCTGCCTTGAATCTGAATATCAGTGGCGGTAAACAATCCAGAGTTAATCACCACGATGGCAACGACGACGAGCACGGCCAAGACGGCCAGAACGCCGCCCACGATTTTGCCTTTGCCTGTAACGACAGAAGCGGCGTCTGATGTTTTATTTGCCATCGCCCCAAGTGAAGACAACGGGTTGACGCCTTTTTTACTCGAAGGCTTCTTGGCGGTAGCCGGCACCGATGTCAGCGAGCGCGGTTTCGATGCGCCCAGCGTGCGACCCGGACGCAGCGTTTTAGTTCCCGTCGGTGGCTTAGGAGTTGCCATGGGACGGGCAGGCTTGGCGCCCATAACAGGCTTTGACGTCACCGAGGGACGCGAGGACTTTTTTGCGGCCGGACGATTACCGAGCTGCGAGCCGACGACCGGACGACTGGTCTGTCGAGCATGCCCGACAGACTTAGAGTGCGCGACGGTATTGCGTTGAGGTTTGGCAGGCGCGCCGGAACGCCCTCCGGCGCGGCGGAAGGTGGGTTTCGATGCTCTAGAAGCCGAGGAATTTAACTTCCGGTCTGAGCTCGATGCCATACGCCTCCCTCACCTTTCCGTGCACATGTCTGATAACCGCGGCAACGTCATCGGCCGAGGCAGTTCCGTTATTAACGATAAAATTAGCGTGAACGGGCGAAACTTCCGCGCCGCCAATCGAAAAACCCTTTAATCCACAATCCTCGATAAGCTTGCCCACACTCGCATCGGGCGGGTTACGAAAGACCGACCCGCAGGATGCGCGACCCATGGGCTGCGTACGCTTGCGCCTCGTCAGGTACCGTTCCATGCGCTCGCGAATGTCGGCCTTGGGCGCCGGTTTAAGCTTGAGCACGCACTCGAGGATGATCTCATTGCGGGGAAGGCTACATTCGCGGTAGCCCCAAGTGATCTCAGACCCCGCATAATGCTTGATGCCGGATGCCGGGTCAAACGTTACGACATCCTCAACCAGCGAGCCAATCCACTCGGTCCGCGTGCCGGCATTCATAGATATCGCGCCGCCGACCGAACCAGGGATGCCAACGGCAAACTCAAGGCCCGAGAGGCTACGCGACAGAGCATCGTTGACCAAGCGCGCAAACATCACGCCCGCACCGACCGTCAGCGTACAACCGTCATCGGCAACAACCGTGCGCTGAAACTCACGTCCGAGCGAAATGACGGCACCGCGATAACCGCCATCGGCAACCAGCAGATTGGAGCCCTTGCCAATGATGACCCACGGCACCTGCTCGCGATCGAGCACCGCCACGGCGCGGCGGAGGGCATGATAGCTATGGCACGTCACAAAGAGGTCGGCCTTGCCGCCGATACGATAGCTCGTATGACGCGCAAGGCGCTCGTCCTCGATCACATCCGTGTCGATCATGCCCGAGAGCGCCATGACGGCGTTAAACAGACCCATTAGACTTAAGCGTCTTTCTTGGCAGTCAGATACTCAATGAACTCGGGACCGACGGTCGTAACGTCACCGGCACCCATAGTGAGCAGCAGGTCGCCCTCGCCCACCATCTGCTCGAGCTCCTGATTGAGCTCAAGACGGCTGGAACAGTACACGACCTCCTTGCCAGGATGCTTGGCGCGCACGGTATCGGCGAGCATCTTAGAGGTGACACCCGGAATGGGCATCTCGCCAGCCGAGAACACATCAATCAGCAGCAGTTTATCGGCATTGGCAAATGCATCGGCAAAGTCGTCGCACAGGGCCTGCAGGCGCGAATAGCGGTGCGGCTGGAACACGACGTCGACGTGCTTGTAGCCCAGCGACGAAGCGGCAGCAAGCGTCGCCTTGATCTCGGTGGGGTGATGGCCGTAATCATCGACCACGGTGATGCCATCGATATCGCCCACGTGGGTAAAGCGACGACGGACGCCCTCAAAGCTCGAGAGCGCCTTGGCGGCGGCGTCGATGTCAAGGCCCAGGACATGGGCGACGGTGAGCACCGCCGTGGCGTTGAGCATGTTGTGGCGACCGGGATTGCTCTTAATCTCCACAGCATGCTCAGTGCCGTCCTCAAAGCGAACGATAAAGTCGCTCTGGATGCCCTTGACATCCGGGTGCATGCAGACAATGTCGTTGCTCTCGGCAAAGCCGTAGGAAAGCACGTGACGGCCCGTCGACTTGGCGAGCTCGACCAGATGCGGGTCCTCACCGCAGACGATGACGGTGCCGTCCTCGCCCACCAGGCTCATGAATTTGGCGAAAGTCGCTTCGATCTCCTCGATACCCGAGTAGTGGTCGAGGTGGTCGGCCTCGACGTTGGTCACAATGACCACGTTGGGGTTCAGGAACAGGAAGGAGCTGTCGGACTCGTCGGCCTCGGCGACAAAGTAGTCGCCCGAGCCGTTCTTGCCGTTCGTGTCATAGCCCTCGACGATGCCACCGATCAGGAAGCTCGGATCCAGACCCATGCGGTCGAGCATGGTGGCGCACATCGAAGACGTGGTGGTCTTGCCGTGCGTGCCGGCAACAGCGACGGTAGTGTAGCCGTGGCCCAAGGCAGAGAGCATCTTGGCACGGGGCCACACGGGAATACCAAGCTCGCGAGCGCGCACGAGTTCAGGGTTGGACTCCGGAATAGCGGTAGAGACAACAACCACGTCGGGCTTGACCTCGTCGATCGTGGCGGCCTCATGGCCCACATGCACCTTCACGCCAGCGCGGGTAAGCTGGCGGATATAACGTGACGTCTTAAGGTCGGAGCCGGTAACGGCATAACCGCGCTCGTGCAGAACGAGGGCGATGCCGCTCATGCCGGCGCCGCCGATACCGATAAAGTGGGCGCTCTTAAACTCGGGCGCGGAGGTTGCAGTCTGGGAATCAGCCATGTGCTCGTGTACTCCTTGCGTAAACACTGCCTGTAACCCGTTAACTGTACCGCACCTACCGCATCAGCGCGAGGGCGACCGACGATATCCCGTCTAACTAACGCAAACCCTCTACCGCATCCGCCAGAAGAGCGGCGGCCCTATCCTGAGCCAGACCACGCGCCGCCTGACGCATGGCGTCGCGCGCCGCCGCGTCATCGACCAGGTGCAGCAGCTCATCGGCAAAGGCAGAACCGTCGATATCGGCATCGGCGCAGAGCACACCGGCCCCGGCGTCGACCAGATAACAGGCATTGGTGGTTTGGTGGTCGGCCGTCGCATGCGGATACGGCACGAGCACCGAGGGCACGGCGAGCGCAGCGATCTCGGCCACGCTCGATGCGCCCGAACGCGAGAGCACCAAATCGGCAGCAGCCAGCATATCGCCCATGTTGTCGATGTAAGGCTGGACGCGGTAACGCTTGGCCTCCTCGGGCGTCAGCGCCAAAGCGCGCTCGGTCTCCTCAAAGCCGTCGGCACCCGTCGAATGCAACACATAGAGGTTCTTGCGCGAAAGCAGCTCGTTTTTGAGCGAAACCACGCGCTCGTTGAGGTGCTGGGCGCCAAGTGAACCGCCAAAGACGAGCAGCAGCGTAGCGTCCTCGGGAACGCCAAGTGCCTTGCGGCCGCGAGCGCGATCGCCCTCGATTACCGAGCGACGTACGGGGTTGCCGGTCATGAGCACGTGGTCAGGGTCACCTTCGCGCTCAAAGACCGAACGCGCTGCCGGCACCGAGATGCACACGCGGGCGGCGTGGGAGTTCATCATCTTGTTGGCCAGGCCCGGAACAGAGTTCTGCTCATGCAGCAGATACGGAACGCCTGCGTCCTTGCACCACCCCAGCAGCGGAACCTCGACATAGGCACCAAAACCGATGGCGGCATCGGGCTTGCCGACCTTTGAGAAATGACTGGCGAGCGCACGCTTGGCCTTGTTGACACGCCACAGCGAGGTCAGCGCCGTCCAAGGACGGGAGCGGTCGAAGCCCGTGACCGTAATGGGCACAAAATCAAACCCAGCCTCGGGGACCAGACGACCCTCGAGCTTGCGCGACTGGCCCACGAACACAACGTGGTGGCCACGATCACGCAGCTCTTCGGCCAAGGCGAGCGCGGGGTTGATGTGTCCTGCCGTGCCGCCGGCTGCAATAGCAACGGTCATCTTATCGGTCATGGTAGTCCCTTCGTACACGCGGTCCCTGGTCGTCGGTGCGCAGACGCGCCGACGGGTCCGAGTTCAAATCGATTCGATTATATCCGCCGCCCGCATTGCGAGGAGTGGGGCGTTGGGGACGACCTTGCGGCGCCGTTCGCTGACGCGGGCGGGCTGCCGGCTCGGTCGCAGAGCCATCCAGGACGGTAAAACCGTTACGCGAAGATCGCTCGCCGCGCACGTGGGGCACGCCGGCTGTACTCTCATCCATAACGGCAAAGCTCTCGCGGCGACGGTCGTACTCATCGCGGCGGGCGCTCTCGTACGAAACGCGCAGGATCAACCCGGCAAGCATAAGCGACACAATAATCGACGAACCGCCGTAGCTAATAAACGGCAACGGTTTGCCCGTCATGGGAAACACGTTGAGGATGCCCAACGCGTTAATCAAAAACTGCACCGCGAGAATGACCGCGGAGCCAGACGCCATAAGCGCGCCCCGACGATCGGTCGCCTGCTCGGCAATGCGAAACGCCGAGTAGATCAGCATCGCAAACACCAAGAAGAACAGCACGGTTCCGACAAAACCGACTTCCTCGCCAATGATGGCCAGGATGTAGTCATTGTGCGCCTCGGGCAGATACGAGTACTTCATGGTTGAGTTGCCGATGCCACGGCCGAACAGACCGCCCGAGGCAAAGGCCATGATGGCAAGCGTGGCCTGATAGCCGTCACCATACTCGTCGGCCCAAGGGTTCAAGGCAACCTGAATACGCACCATACGGTACGGCTCTGCAACAAGCGCAATCACGATCACGAGAATGCCGAAGATTAGCACGCCGATGATAAATCTGGGGTCGAGACCCGCAAACAACGCCATGCACATGAGGGTCAACAGGATGATCAGGACAGTACCGAAATCGGGCTGGATAAAGATCAGAAAGAGCGAAATGCCCAAGTAGATGCCCATCTTGCGAAGGAATTCGTTGATGTTGCCACCGGGCGAAAAGAAACGATCAAGCATGATGGCCGAATACGCAATGGCAAATGGCTTTAAAAACTCGGAAGGCTGGAACTGAATACCAGCGATGTTGAGCCAGCGCGTGGCGCCACGGCTGCCGCTGCCCACCAAGAACACCAGAAGCAGTAGCCCCATCATGCCGATGAGGAAGATCCTGAGCACGTCTTCCCCAAACCAACTGTCCGGCAAGATGCGCACGATGGCAACCATAGCCAGCACGCCAACTCCGGCAAACGCGGCTTGTCGAAACAGAAAAAACGTCGCCGAGCCATTCTCGTGCAGCGCCTCGACCGAAGACGCCGAGTACACCATCAGCAGGCCAAAACATACCAAGGTAAACAGGCAGGCCATGAATATCAAACGGGGGCGCATGATACGAGCGGGAACGCCGGCAATATAGCGTTCGCTAAACGTCTGCCCGCCGCGACCGGAACGCGGTGTGCTGCGCCGCGAGGAAGCACGGTCCGAGTCGGGCCTCCTCATACCTTGTCGGGGGCTCTCCTCTCTCACCGGCAACCCCTATTCCATTTGCGATTTCGCCGCAGCGGCAAGCTGGGCCACATAGTCCTTAAACACGCGGCCGCGCTCCTCATAGCCCGAGAACTCATCGAACGAAGAGCAGGCAGGAGAAAGTAAGATCACATCGCCACGGCTCGACAGCGAACGGGCGACGTCCACGGCATCGCGCAGGTCATCCGCCTGGGCGATATCCACATCGCCATCGACATCGGCCTCGTCCATAGCGGCAGTGAAACGCTCGCGCGCATCGCCAAAGCAGACGACCGAGCGTACGTTATCCATAACAACGCGCGCGAAGTCCGTGAGCGGCGTGCCCTTATCGTGGCCGCCGAGCAGCAAGATCACGTCGTCATCGGGAAATGCCGTCAGCGCCTTCTCGACCGCATCGGTGTTGGTCGCCTTGGAATCGTTGACGTAGCGCACGCCGTCAATCTCGCCACACGGCTCCACGCGGTGCTCGAGCGGCTGGAACGAGGCCAGACCGCGGCAGACACCATCGACATCGGCACCGACTACCAGAGCAGCCGTGGCAGCACATAGGGCATTGATGACATTGTGATGGCCCGAGATCTTGAGCTCAGACGTGGCGACAAGCTGAGTCTCGACGCCCTTCAGGCGCACGACCATCTTGCCGTCGCGCACAAAGGCGGCGTCTGCACCCTCGGGCTCGTCAAAGGCGACCTTGCAGATGCGGCGACCCGGCGTATAGATGTACTCATCGAACTCATGGATGCCAGCATCCTCGACGTCGATAACCACGAGGTCGTCGTCGACCATATTCTCGAACAACTTGATCTTGGCAAGCGCATAGTTCTTGTGGCTCTTATGCCAGCCTAGGTGGTCGGGCGTGATGTTGAGCAGCACCGCCACGCGAGGATGAAGCTCGGCGGTCGTCGCAATCTGATAACTCGACAGCTCGGCCACAAACCACTCATTGTGTGCGCGGCCGTCGATCTCGTTCACCGGCGGCTCACCGATATTGCCGACGGCCACGCTGGCTTCACCGGCGGCCTTGAGCAGATAATCGGTCAGCGACGTGGTAGTTGTCTTGCCGTTGGTGCCCGTGATGGCGATCCAATTTTGGGGAGACAGGCGATAGGCAAACTCAGGCTCGCCCATAATCTGATCGGCATGCTCGCGCCCAGCCTTAAAGAAGGCCGAGAACTCCGAGATACCCGGGCATGTCACGCACACGTCATAGGCACCCTCAACTTGCTCGGTGCCGTAGACAAACGACGCGCCCTGCGCCTCGAGCGCACGTGTGGCGTCATTGGGCTCGGAGGTACCGCCGCCATACACGGTCGTGGTGCTCACGCGCTCGGGGTGAGCCAGCGCCCAACGGGCGACATCGAGACCGGATTTACCCTGCCCCAAAACAAGCAGGCTAAAGACATCAGCAAGAGACATAAAAGACCACTATCCCAACTGGAAGAACAGGGCGAGGCCAACGGCGCCAAAGGCCGCGGCGATAATCCAAAAACGGATAACGACCTTGGTCTCGGCCCAGCCCTTCTTTTCGAAATGATGATGGATGGGCGCCATAAGGAAGACGCGCTTGTGCGTAAAGTGGAAATAGACGACCTGGATCATGACCGACAGGGTCTCGACGATAAACAGACCGCCGATGATGAGGGAAACGACTTCGGTGTTGGTCATGATGGAGGTGCAGGCAAAAGCGGCACCCAGGGCAAGTGAGCCGGTATCGCCCATAAAGATGCTCGCCGGATAGCAATTGAACCACAAAAAGCCCAGGCAGGCACCGGCGCACGCCGTGCAGAAGATGGACAGGTTCACGTCACCGTGCAAAAACGCCATGGCGGCCATGGCGAGCATGGCGATCATGGAAGTGCCGCCGGCAAGGCCGTCCAGACCATCGGTCAGGTTCACGGCATTGGAAAGACCAGCGATCATCAGCCAGCAAAATACAATGTAGAGCCACGGAAACGAAAGGCCGCAGATGGTGGTCGAAAGAACACCGAGGTCAATCGTCAGGCCGCCGGGAAAACGAATCTCGGGAGCGACGCCGCACCAATTGACGGCGAGCACGGTAAAAGTGACGCAGATGATGGTCAGGCCGATCATCTTAGCGTGAGGCGTCAGGCCGAGCGAGCGACCATGCGTGACGGAGGTCAGGTCGTCGATGAGACCCAGAACGCCGGTGGCCAGCGTGGCAAGCAGCACGAGCACGAGCTCGGTGGTGAGTTTGCCCATCAGCAGGCAGGTCAGCGAGATCGCGACAAGGATGATGACACCGCCCATGGTCGGCGTACCCTGTTTAATCAAATGACGCTTGGGGCCGTCGGCTCGGACCTGCTGGCCGATACCCTCGACCTTCAGCAGCTTGATCCACCACGGCATAAGCAGCAACGCAATGGCGGCCGCAATGCCAAGTCCCAAAAAGGCCTGATACGTAGGATACGAGGGATTGCCGAACATGGGCTAGCACACACCTTCCACAAAGCGGTCGAGCTCAACAAAACGGGAACCCTT
>USLO01000035.1 GCA_900555515.1 uncultured Collinsella sp. | reverse complement strand
GCACGGAAAGGTAGGCGCGGCATGAGTTTACTGACATTTGCCAAGACGGCCTTGGGCTCTATGGTCAAGCAGCCGGTAACGGTGTGCTATCCGCAGGAGAAGCTCGCGGCACCCGAGCGCCTGCGCGGGCATATCGTTAACGACATGAACGTGTGCATCTGCTGTGGCATGTGCGCGCGCCGCTGCCCGGCGGGCGCACTCGCGGTCGATCGCAAGGGCGGAACGTGGTCGATCGACCCGTATGCCTGTGTGGTGTGCGGCGAGTGCATCGAAAGCTGTCCTAAACACTGCCTGAGCATGGACACCGCCCGCACTTCGGTTGCGGCGGACAAGACTCCCGCGGTAGAAACCAAGCCGGAATAGAGCTGGAATAGGGCCGGTGGGGCAAAAATGCCCCACCGGCCCCGCGCTTAAACGCGCGGTGGAGCCGCCGCGAACAAAACTATGCCGGTTTACTACGACAAATCGCCTACTCCTAACCACACCGCATGTGGTAAAACCAAAACCGCAGGTAGACGGCTTGCAGCTTTGCGAAAAAGCCACGCGTGGTCGGACGCCTTCTTTTTATCGTAGTAAACCGGCATAGTTTTGAAATGGCATCATATCGGTAACAGCCATTGATCCCCCAAGGGCGGAGGAAAACGGATCATTTTTGCCTGATGGCTCCGAGTCGCACCCGTTTTCCTGCGAAAACGCTCGTGTCTCAACTTTGGTGAGACATTTGTCTCACGCCCAAAACCGAATCTGGAACATGTGTCACCTGCCCTAATTGCGTCTTATTCCGTAACTTTAGGCTGATGCAAGGTCTGAGCCTGCGAGAAGGGAGACGCGATGAGTAAGTACACGAGGGGTCTCTTGGCGGTGATACTGGCCGTAGTGCTGGTGTTGCCGGCTGCAGCATTTGCCATGCTGCCCGAGGCCAACGCCAGGTCCAGCACCGGAATGGACGGACCGACAATGGCCGGAAAGGTTGTCGACCCCGATACCAGCGGTCGCTGGGAAATCTGGGCGGCAGGCCACGGTGGCAATAAGGTAACGACCCAAAACGTCGGCCGAATCTGGACCGACAAGACGGTCAAGGCAACCGAGGAAAACGAAGAGTCGGATTTTCTGACTACACTTTCGGCCATGTCCTCGACGTCTAATTCAACCGTGACGGTTACCACGCCGCTCGACATCGTGATGGTGCTGGATGCTTCTGGCTCAATGGATCGCGCTATGGGCGATACCGACAACACTAAGCGCATTACAGCTCTGAAGAACGCTGCCTATAGCTTTATCGATACTATTGCCAAGCAAAACGAGGGTATCGAGGGCGTGGATAGGCAACATAAGGTTGCTATCGTTAAGTTTTCGGGAGATACGACCAAAAAGGTCGGTAATGATACCTATCGCGCTGACGGCTACACCTACAACTACTCGCAGGTGATGTCGGGCCTGACCGATTGCTCCGGCCCCGGCGTGACTGATCTTAAGAAAACAATTAAGGCTATTAAGCCTGCCGGCGCCACGCGTGCCGACTATGGTCTAGAACTGGCCGAGGGCATCACTTCTGGTCGCGCGGACGCCAAGAAGATTGTTGTGTTCTTTACCGACGGCACGCCAACGAAAGTTGACAAGTTTGACCCTGGCGTCGCCAACGATGCTGTGACGGCTGCCAAGAATATGAAGGACAGCAAGGCTGCCGTCTATACCATCGGCATCTTTGACGGTGCGAACCCCAGCGCCAGTATCCAAGATTCGAATACAAGCCAAGAAAACAAGTTCATGCAGGCCGTTTCGAGCAACTATCCCAATGCCACGGCATGGAACGCTCACGGCACGCGTGCGGAAAACTCCGACTACTATAAGTCGGCGACCAATGCCGAAGAGCTCAAGAAGGTCTTCGATGACATCTCTCAGGCCATCACATCGGAGCCGCCTTATCCGACCGAAATCCATAAGGGCTACGACGAGACCAAGTCCGGCTACATCACGTTTACCGACGAGCTAGGCGACTTTATGCAGGTCGACGGATTTGCCGAAGTCGTCATCAACGGCACGCCGTTTACCAAGGCGAGCAAGACGGTCAACAAAGAGACCAATACCGACACCTACGAGTTCGCCGGCAAGGCAAAAGACCTGCTCATTACCGTGCAGCGCGCCGGCGATGACAATCCCCAGAAGGGCGATATCGTAACGGTCAATATTCCTGCGTCGTTGATTCCGCTGAGTCACTTTAAGACCGTAGACGGCAAGCTTTCGGTCGACAGCGTTAAGCCCATTCAGGTGAAGTATGCCTCGAGCGTGAAGAGGGACGCCCTCGATAACCTGTTTACGCCTGAGAAGGTCGCGGGACTCAAGGACTACATCGAGAACAATACGACTGCCGTTGACGGCACCAAGACCGTGAGTTTCTACGCGAACAAGTGGAGCGGTGGTGCGTTGGGTGATACGGTCGCGACCTTTGAGCCGGCCGACACCAACCGCTACTACTACTTCCAGAAGCAGACTCCCATTTACACGGACAAGGGCTGCACGCAGCCTGCAAAGAATTCGCTGACAGATACCGGCACCTATTACTACAAGGATGAGTTTGAGGAGCAGGGCTCGAACGGCGAGGCCAAGCCCGCCACCGCCGTCATCGAGTTCATCGGTGGCGACGCTACCAAGTTTGACGGCGCTATAGTTGCCGACAAGGACGGAAACCTGTCGTTTAGCGTGGGAACCGCGCGCCTGGCCTTTATCGATGAGCTCCACACCACCAAGAAGAGCGTGGGCGGCAACAACACTGGTACCGCGACCGACGTTCTCAACCCCAAGTGGAATAACGTGTCCGCCAAGGCGACCGCGACGCATGTCAATTCCTACCTGGGCAACAACGGTAAGATCAGCTTTGCGTATGACATGACGCCGGCAATGGTGAACACCAAGGCCAGCTTTGGTCTGACCAAGGTGCTCGAGGGTCGCGACCGGACGAATGCTGACGCGTTTGAGTTTGGCCTGACGTCCGAGAACGGCGCCCCGATGCCTGCGACTACGACTGCGATCGTGCGCAAGGCCGACCTGGACGCCCGGGGCAAGGCTGCCATCGACTTCGGTACGATCGAATACACCAAACCTGGCACGTACGTCTATAAGGTCAGTGAAAAGCACGCCGGGACCACGATTGACGGCATCGCCTACAGCGGTAACGTCGCGGAGATCACCGTGACGGTGAGGCCCAATAAGAAGGGCGAACTGAGCGCTGACGTGAAGGTGACCTCGGGTGAGACCGAGTTCAAGAACGTCTACGCTTCGGATCCTGTTGAGTCCAGCGTTACCGACCAGATTGCCGTGGCCAAGTCCCTGACCGGGCGCGACTTGGCGGAAGGCGAGTTCAGCTTTGAGCTGCTCGAAGTCATGGGCAAGGAAGTTAAGCCTGTCGAGACCGTTGCAAACGGCGCCGACGGCAAGGTGACGTTCAGCGCCATCAAGTACACCGAGATCGGCCAGCATACCTATAAGCTGCGCGAGGTCAAGGGCGACGCCGGCGGCATCACCTACGACAATACGGTCTACACTGTCGTGACGACCATTGCCGATAACGGCAAGGGCCAGCTGGTCGCTACGCACGAGCTGGGGGGCGCCAAGGACGTCAAGAACATCGAGTTCAAGAACGCCTACACCACGAATGCTGCCGAGGCATCGCTTGCGGGCATCAAGAACCTGCAGGTCGCCGACGGCTTGACCCCGGCTGACATTGCCGGCAAGTTCACCTTTACCGTGACCGGTGAAGAGGGCGCACCCATGCCCGCGAATGCGAGCGTGACCAATGATGCCAAGGGCAAGGTCGACTTTGGCAAGATTGCCTTTACGCTCGACGACCTTAACAAGGCTCTGGGCGAGAAGCCCGAGAAGCGCGAGCACACCTTTACCTATACCGTGACCGAGTCCGGCGAGGTCGCTGGCGTGACCAACGACGCCAAGCTGTCGCGCGAGGTTTCCTTCACCGTGACCGATGACGGCAAGGGCAATCTGAGCGTATCCTGCAAGCCGGACGGCGATGTGGCATTTACGTTCACCAATACCTATAACGTGACGCCTGTCGAGACGAGCGTCACCGACCAGATCACCGCGAACAAGGTCCTGACCGGGCGTGAGCTTGCTGCCGGCGAGTTCTCTTTTGAGCTGGTCGAGGGCGACGAGGTTGTCGCCAAGGGCACCAACGCTGCCGACGGCACGATCGCCATGGACAAGATCGCCTACGACAAGCTTGGTAAGCACACCTACACGCTGCGCGAGGCCAAGGGCGGAACCACCAGCAAGGGCGTCACCTACAGCGACGCCAAGTACACCATCGAGACCACCATCACGGACAACGGCGACGGCACCCTCAAGGCCGAGCATGTCCTGAAGGACCCCGAGGCTGCGACCTTCAAGAACACCTACAGCGTAACCCCGCTCGATGCAGAGCTCGACTTTGACCTGAGCAAGGTCATCAGCGGCCGCGACTGGACGGATGGGGACGAGTTTAGCTTTACCATCACCGCCCCCGAAGGCGCCCCGCTGCCCGATCCCGCAACCGTAACCGTGAGCAAGAAGGACGCGAAGGACGGCATCGCCGCCATCAAGTTCGGCAAGATTCACTACGCTGCCGCCGGAACCTATAAGTACGAGATTCGCGAGAACGCGGGCAGCACGGTCGGTATGACGTATGACGCGCATGTCGCAACCGCCGAAGTGACCGTGACCGAGGACAGCGATGGCAACCTGACCGCAAACGTCACCAAGAAGGAAAACGGACGCTTTACCAACACGTACCGCACTGAGCTCGATTACGCCGCGGCCGGCGGCCTCAAGCTCAGCAAGACCCTCTACGGACGTCCCATGACCGAGGGGCAGTTCACCTTTACCGTGACGCCCGCCGACGATGATTCGGCTCGCGCACTTGGCCTGCTTCCCGGGGCCAACAACTTCGAGTCCCCTACAACGATAGAGGGAACGGTCGGTCAGATTGACATCCTGGCGGGCCATGAGGCCAAATTTACGCAGGCTGATGCCGGCAAGACCTTTACGTACACCGTGGCCGAGAAGAACGACGGCCAGCCGGGTTACACCTACGACGACGCTGTCCGCACCGTGACGATCGCCATCGCCGACGACACCGCCGGTACGCTCACCGCCACGACGACCGTCTCCGGCGGTTCCGAGGGCACGCTGGTGACCGAGTACAAGACCGGCGCGGCTGCGGTCGAGAGCGCCGTGGTTCCGTTCGTCAACAGTTATAGCGCTACGACCAACACGCCTGGTGGCACCGCTGCTCAGGTCGTTGCCGCCAAGACCCTGACCGGTCGCCCGATGGTCGACGGCGAGTTCTGGTTCGGTATCGCCTATCAGGGTGAGCTTGTGGGTTATGAAAATCTCAAGCCCAATATCGGCGGGCACGTGAGCTTTGATGCTCTGCACTACGACACCAAGATGCTTGCCGATCTTGAGTCTGCTGGGCTTGCCCATCGTACCGATAAGGACGGCAAGCTTGCCTGGACCATTAACTACACGGCCTACGAAGATTTATTCGGGCTGCCAAATGGCGTTTCCGCTACAACGTGGAGCTTTGGCTTTAAGGTTATCGTCGTCGACAACGGTGACGGTACCCTGACGGCAACGGTCGACTACGGCGGCGTCGAGCCCTTGTTCGAGAACGTCTACGGCGCCGAGGCCGTCGATGCCTCGCTCACCGGTACTAAGAAGCTCCAGGTTGCCGAGGGCCTGGCCCCGGCCGACATCACGGGTAAGTTCACCTTTACCGTGACCGCCGACGAGGCTGGTGCCCCGATGCCCGAGCGCACGACCGCAACCAACGACGCGGCCGGCAACGTGGACTTTGGCAAGATCCACTTTACGCTCGAGGACCTCAACCGCGCCCTGGGCGTGGCGGACGATGCGACCGATAAGGCCGAGGCGGACGAAGCTGACGAGGCCGAGGCCGACGAGGCAGAGGCTGAAGAGGCCGACCCCGCCGCTGACGCCAATGTCGACGAGTCCGAGCCTGCGGCCCCCACCGCTCCGCGCTCGCACACCTTTGCCTATACGGTGACCGAGACCGGCAGCGCCCCTGGCGTGACCAACGACGCCAACGCCACGCGCAAGGTTTCCTACACCGTGACTGACGACGGCGCCGGGCACCTGAGTGTTGTGCGCGAAGGCGACGGCGGCGCTGCTTTCACGTTCACCAACACCTACAGCGTGACGCCTACTGATTCCGTGGTGACCGATCAGGTCAAGACGGTCAAGCGTCTGACCGGACGCGACCTTGCAGTCGGCGAGTTCACGTTTGATCTGCTCGAGGACGACGTGGTTGTCGCAAGCGGCACCAACGACGCCAACGGCACTGTGACACTGAGCCCGATCCGCTACGAGGCGCCCGGCACGCACACGTACACGCTGCGCGAGGCTTGCCCCAATGCGCTCGGCCTGTACAAGGGCGTCACCTATGACGGTACGACCTACACCGTCGTGGCCACCGTCTCTGACAACGGCGATGGCACGCTGGCCGTGACGCACAAGCTCGAGGGAACCACCGAGTCGGCTGGTTTTACCAACAAGTATCACGCCATGCCCACCCAAGTCTCCATCGGCGCCATCAAGGTGCTCGAGGGACGCGAGCTCAAGAAGGACGAGTTCAGCTTTAAGTTCGTTGGCGAGGGCATCGAGTCCACCGTCACCAACGATGCCGACGGCAAGATCAACTTCGACAAGTTCGAGTACGACGAGCCCGGAACGTACGTCTACACCATCAGCGAGGTCAAGGACGACGAGACCGGTATGACTTATGACAAGTCCGTCTTTACCGCGACCGTCAACGTGGTCGATGACGGCGAGGGCAGCCTCAAGGCAAGCGTCGCCTTTGCCAAGGGCGACAAGAGCGTCGAGGGTATCGTGTTCAACAACACGTACAAGAAGCCCGAGACGCCCGTGCCGACGCCCGATCCCGGCACGCCCAAGACCGTGACGAATATCGTCAAGACGGTCAAGGGTTTCCTGCCCACCACGGGTGACCAGCAGGCCGCCGCTCTGCTTATGACATTTGTCATCGCCATGGCCGGCGTCGGAGCCCTGGTCTGGGGTATCCGTAAGCGCTAGGCACGTCGACAGCGCCCGGGGCCAAAAGGCCCCGGGCGGCCGGCAGGGCTAAATCCCGACCTACTCCTACCCCCAGCCGCCACGGAGGCATCTCCCTCCTCCGTGGTGGCGCTTTTGTGCGTTGGGGAGGAGGGCGCGCCACGAAACCGGCCCATCTACTACGTTTAGCCCCTTACCCCCAACCATGCCGAAAAGCGCAAAAACAAAACCGCAGGTAGAACGCCTGCGGTTTTGTTCAAAACGAAGGTGTGGTCAGGGGTATCGAGTCAAACGTAGTAGATGGGCCGATTTCGTGGCGGGCGGTTTCGGCTGATCCATTGGGGACGGAGGAAAACGGCTCATTTTGGTCCCGCGAGGCTGGCGGAGACACTCGTGCAGGGCCGCCCGAACAAAACTATGCCGGTTTACTACGATGAATCCGAGATTCCTGACCACACCCGCATTTTTGCAAATATCGCAAGTGTTCTACCTGCGGTTTTGTAAGTGCGCAATTTGCCGTGGTCGGAGATATGCGGTTCATCGTAGTAAACCGGCATAGTTTTGAAATGGCATCAAATTGGCGGCAGCCAGCGGCTAGCCTCGCAGATAGGCGATGGCGATTTGGGTGCGGTTGCGCAGGCCCATTTTGGCAAGGATTGAGCTGATGTGGTTGCGCACGGTGCCTTCGCCCATATAGGCGGTGGCGGCAATCTCCTTGTTGTCGAGGCCGCGGGCGATGAGCTCTGCGACTTCGAACTCGCGGTCGGTCAGGCTGACAAAGGCCGCGGGCCGGCGGGTCGTGCCCGCCTCGACGCCCGTTCCGTCAAAATCGATGTCCTCGATCGCCTTTCCCTCGAGCACGCGTTTGCCATCCATGACCTGCGCCAACGCTGGCGGAATGGCGGCGACATCGGTTTTAATCAGGTAGCCGCGGGCGCCCAACTTGAGCGCCGACACAATGTACTCGTCATCCGAAAACGTCGTCAGAAACACCACGCGCGCCGCGGGATCGCGCTCAAGGATTTCGCGTGCCGCCGAAAGTCCGTCGCGCTTCGGCATCTGGATGTCGAGCAGTGCGATGTCGGGTGCGTGCTCGGCGTAGAGCGCGACCGCGTCGTCGCCGTCGGCACCGGTGCCCACCACCTCTATCTGCGGCTGAGCGCCCAGGATAATCTTGAGTGAATCGACCACCAGATGGTCGTCGTCGACAACTATGAGCCTCATCGGCCCTCATCTCCTTGCTGCTTGGGAATGGTGGCAAACACGCGCCATCCGGAGGCGCCGACTCGCGAGCCGGCAGTGAAAGTGCCGCCAAGTGCCTCGACACGCTCGCGCATGGAGGCGAGCCCCATACCCCCTGTGGCGCTGCGGGCGCCTGTTCGAACCCCGCCCGTTCCATCATCGGTAACGATGAGCTGGTAAAACGATGGGTGCTCCATGCACCGCACGGTAATGGTTTTGGCATGGGCGTGGCGCATGGCGTTGGAAAGCGCCTCGCGTAGCACTGCCGCAAAGCAGTTGGCGACGTTGGCGGGTGTATGCTCGGCCAAAACCTCAAGCTCAATCTGCGGACCGCTGTCCGAGCGTGCGCCTTCAACGATGCGCTCGAGCTGCACGGAGAGGTCAGTCGCATTGTCGTTGAGCGCGTGGACGCTGGCGCGCACGAGTTGGAGCGCCTCGTCAACCGTGCGTTTGACGTCGGTGAAATCGGCGGCAACCCTGGGCTCGTCGGCGTGCACGACGCGCAGGGCCTCGGCCTGCAGCGAGGCGCGCGTGAGCTGGTGGCCGACGTTATCGTGAATCTCGCGCGCGATACGGGCTCGCTCGGCGAGTGTCGCGAGTTCGACTTCGTAGTCCTGGCGGTCAGCAAGATCGCGGTTGCGCGCCTCGAGCGCGAGGGCTCGTTCCTGCAGCTCGTCGCGGGTACGGCGCATGCGCTGCTGCTCGCGCTCCAACTGGGCGGTACGTAGCGATAACAAGGCGGCGGCGACCGAAAGGATGGAGGTCAGCAGGAGCGTTCGGACGGTAAGCGCGTCGGTGCGAAGGTCCGCGACGAGCGCAAAGGCAAAGACGGAGCCAATGCCCAGTACGACCCAGGCGTGCTCACGGCGCACGCGTCGCGCGATGTCATAGAGGGCGAGAGGCGCAAACGGCACAAACGGCGGCACGAAGACAGCCGCGATGATGTAAGCGTAACTTGCGGTCTTGCTTGCGCGGCGCGTGCGTTCCCCCTGTGCGACCTCGGCCAGTGAGGTGGCAATAACGCCAAGGCAAAACGCCGCGACCAGGTGAGCGTCCACAGCAAGGCCCATGGCGGCTGCGATACAGCACGCCAGAACGATCGATTTGTCGAAAAGCCTGTTCATACGGGTATTGTACGCGAAGCCGCGCGTGGTGGAGGGACCGCCTGCGCAACCGTGACATTCCTCCCACGCGGCAAAGCGGGGACATCGGCAGGCCGCACGGCCAAGCTCCGCACTCGTGACAAAGCTCACTGGCGCGCGCCGGCGGCTCCTGCGATGATGCAATCGTACCGGGCCGCAATCAATAGAAGGGCCGCCTCATGACAGACATCGTCCACGTCGAAAACCTCGTCAAGCGCTATGACGACCTTATTGCGCTCGACCACTTTAACCTGAGCATCGCCCCCGGCGAGATCTTTGGCCTGCTGGGCCCCAACGGCTCGGGCAAGACCACGTCCATCAACTGTATTCTGCAGCTGCTCGCCTACGACAAAGGCACTATCGAGCTGTTCGGCGAGCCCATGACGCCCGCCCGCTACGACCTCAAGCGCCGCATCGGCGTGGTCCCGCAGCAAGTTGCGGTGTTCGACGAGCTCACGGTGCGTGAGAACATCGACTATTTCTGCAGCCTTTACGTTAGCGACCGCAAGCGCCGCCGCGCGCTGGTGGACGAGGCGATCGACTTTGTCGGGCTGGGCGACTTTGCCAAGTTCCGCCCCGGCAAGCTCTCGGGCGGCCTGGCGCGTCGCCTCAACATTGCCTGCGGCATTGCGCACAAGCCCGAGCTCATCTTCTTTGACGAGCCTACGGTGGCAGTCGACCCGCAGAGTCGCAACGCTATCCTGGAGGGCATCTGCCGCTTGCGCGACGAGGGCGCCACGGTGGTGTATACCAGCCATTACATGGAGGAAGTCGAGCAGATTTGCAGCCGCATCATGATCATGGACGGCGGACGTGTGCTGGCGCAGGGCATCAATGACGAGCTCAAACGCATGATTCAAATGGGCGAGCGCGTGACTGTCGAGGTCGGCGCCGTCGAGACCGCCACGGTCGAGCGGCTGCGCGCTCTCGAGCACGTGCTTTCGGTTGAGCTGTCCGGCGGCGAGCTCGTCTGCACCTGCGAGGCGAGCCCGCACAATTTGGTCGACATCCTCGACACGCTGCGCGCCGCCGATGTGGCGCTCGGCCGCGTGTGGAGCGAGCCGCCGACCCTCAACGACGTGTTCCTCGAGATCACCGGCCGCGAGCTGCGCGACTAGGGGGCAGTCATGTTCAACACCATCATCACTACGGTCAAGACGCTGCTGCGCCGGCCGAGCACGTGGGTCTGGGGTGCTCTCTTTCCCATCGCACTTTCCACGATGTTCATGTTTATGTTTGCGAATCTGAGCTCCGACGGCACGGTCGACCCGGTACCGGTTGCCGTCATAGCGGACGAGGCCTGGGACGCCTCGACCTTTAAGGACGTGGCGACGTCGCTTGCCAAGGAGAGCGACAATCAGCTGCTCGAGATCCACGAGTGCGACGACGCAGCCGATGCGAACCGTGCGCTTAAGGCCGGCGAGGTCGCGGGCATCTATACGGTCGACGACGCGGGCGCACCCAAGCTCACGTTGCTGTCGAGCTACGACAGCTCGCGTGCCTCAACGGTGCTCACCGACCGCAGCATTCTGGAGACGGTGGCAAGCTCGTATACACAAAATGCCGAGCTCATGTCTCAGATTGCCCAGGACAACCCGGCGGCACTCGCCGACCCGGAGGCGGTTGCGCGCGCCCTGTCGCTCGAGGGCGGCACCTGCCGCGTAAGCCTGACACGCACCACGCCCGATGGCACGGTCATCTACTATTACGCGCCGACGGGGCAAACCTTGGAGCAGAGAGAGCATCCTTTGCAGACCGCGGGATCGATCGTGTAGCGCAGCAGCTTGCGGCAATGACCGGCCGGGCAGCGCTTCTCATAGATATGGGCTTCGTACTCGTCGCGGAAGTAGCGCAGGGTGGACAGCACCGGGTTGGGCGCGGTCTGACCCAAGCCGCACAGCGCGGAAGCCTTGATATTCTTGGCCAGAGTTTCCAGCTTTTCAATATCGCCGTCTTCGCCTTTGCCCTCGGTGATGCGCTCGAGGATCTTGTACTTTTCGTACTTGGCGTCTTTGTCCAGCAGGGGCTGGAGGGTCATCAGCACTTCTTCCACGGCCTGGAGGAAGACAGGTTCGCTGGCGTACTTCTGTTTCAGGCCTTCAATGACTCGTTGAGCGTAAGACATGGGTGCACTCCTCTGTGCTCTGTGTGCGCATAGCGCAAAAAACGTTGAATCCTGCCGTTAAAGGCAGGAATTTTTTTTACGCAGTTACTCCGAGCCTTGCAATACGTTTTTCGGCGCTCAGTGGGAGTTTTCAGAGGGGCAGGCGTCGTGGCGGCGCATCCTTTTCAGATCGCGGAGGGGCGGTTCGCCAAAGAGGCGCTTGTACTCACGATTGAACTGGGCCGTGCTTTCGTAGCCTACAGCCAGCCCCGCGCTGCCCGCATCCATCTCGCCGGCCAGCATCAGACGCTGGGCCTCGTACAGGCGCAGCCGCTTGTGATACTGCAGCGGGCTCATGCCCGTGACCTCCTTGAAATGCCGGTGGAAGGTCGATGTGCCCATGTTGACCTGGCGGGCCAGCTGGCTCACCAACAGGGGCTTGCGGTAGTTCTTGCGGAGCCAGTCCGTAGCCTGGGCGATGCTGTTGGCCTGGGTGCCGTGGGTATTGAGCTGACGCAGCCCGGCGCCCTGCGGCCCGATGAGCAGCAGGTAGTGGATCTCGCGGATGACCAGCGGCGCAAGGATGGGGATCCGTTCCGGCGTATCCAGCAGGCGGGCCAGACGCAGGAAGGCATCCAGCAGTTCGGGGCTGGTCGTGCCCAGGATGACGCCGCTGTCCGGGCGGGCCGCAGGCGGGACGGCATCGGCCAGTTCCTTGACCATCTGGCCGGTCAGGCTCCTGTCCAGCTCCAGCGACATGGCCAGGAAGGGGTGGTCATGGCAGGCCTGGAGGACGCGGAAGGCGTTGGGCATGTCGATGCCCGTGACCAGGCACTGGCCCTCCCCGTAATGGATCTCCCGGTCCCCCAGCATGGCGATCTTTTCTCCTTGCACGATGATGGATGCCGAAGGCTTGCCGAGGCAGGTCGTGGTGGTGTGGCAGGTCTCGAGCCTGCGCGTGACCAGTCCGGGCACGGGGCTGTGGTACGT
>USLO01000034.1 GCA_900555515.1 uncultured Collinsella sp. | reverse complement strand
TCCAAAACCAACCCGGACATGTGCTACCAAAGCCCGGGCACCACGGTATGAAGTAGCCGCGCGTGCGTGATAAAAACATGTTGCCGTGAAGCAACCCGATGAATGATAGCAGGAATGCATCTTCCTGCCAACCCGCAATCAAAACCACACACCTGAGTGCGGCGCGGGACGTCCCAGCCACTATTCGCCGCGGGGATGGGCTTGAGCCACGGCACGCTTGAGCCGATCGGGCGTGAGGTGCGTGTAAATCTGCGTCGTGGACAGGCTCGCATGACCCAGCAGCTCTTGAACCGAGCGCAGGTCCGCACCGCCCTCGAGCAAGTCGGTCGCAAAGGTATGGCGCATCGCATGCGGGGCAATGTCGGCCGGAATGCCGGCGAGCGTCGCCAGCATATGGAACCGCCGCCTGAGCATGGCGGCACTCATGCGATTGCCGCGCGCCGATATAAGCAGCGGATGCGGCCCGGTAGCGGGGTCACGGCGCTTTGCCTGAGCGAGCAACTCCGGCCTCCCCTCCTCAATATAGAGACGCGTCGCCTCGAGCGCACGACGATACAGAGGGACGATACGCTCCTTGCTCCCCTTGCCACAAAGTCGCAGCGTTCGCTCGGACCAAGCGATGGACTCCACATTGAGTGCTGCGAGCTCAGAGATACGAGCACCCGAGGCATAGAGTAGCTCGAGCATCGCCGCATCGCGCAGTCCCGCGGGCGTCGAGGTATCAGGCATCTTGAGCAGCGCCTCAACCTGCTGGGTCGTAAGGACGCCCGGCAGGTCACGTGGCAGCTTGGGCGATGCGATCGCCGAGACCGCATCGCCCTCGACAATCCCCTCGGCAGCCATCCAGCGATAGAGAGATCGAATAGCCGACAGGTGCGCCGCAAGGGTCCGAGACGCCGCCTGGCCACGCGACAGCTCGGCCAAATAGGAACGAACGGTCCGTACGTCGGCGGCGCGAGCGTCGATGCCCTCGCGCTCGCACCAGGCAGCAAAGCGCTCCAGCCTCGAGCCATAGGCCGTCACCGTGTTGGGAGAAAGTCCCTCAACACGTGCGATATAGGCGATAAACGAGTCGACGGTGTCGTACAGGTCAAAGGCTATGACCGGTCGCCTCCAAACAAGTCGGAGCGCGTGGCCAAGTAGGCATCAAGGGCCTCGAGGGCGCGATCCGCATAAGCCTGATAGCGGTCGCGTTTGCTGCGGCGCTTACCATCCTCGAGTGGCGGCACCAGGCCAAAGTTGACATGCATAGGCTGATAGCCCACGGTGGCAGGATCGGTCGCATAGCCCACGAGCGCACCCAGGGCGCCCACACGCGGCAACTCGACGCCCGCGGCACCGATAGCCTCGGCATAGGTGTTGAGCGCCGCGAGCAGACCTGTCGCCACGGCTTCCATGTACCCCTCGGTGCCGGTGATCTGACCGGCCAGGCGCACGCCGGTACCGGGCACGGCAAAGGTGCCATCGAGCACGTGAGGGGCGTCGACAAAGGTATTGCGGTGCATGACACCGTAGCGGAAGAACTCAGCGTTCTCCAGGCCCGGCACCATATGGAAGACGCGCTTCTGCTCGCCAAAGGTCAAGTTGGTCTGGAAGCCCACCAGGTTATAGGCGGTCTTCTCCTTGTTCTCGGCACGCAGCTGAATCGCCGCCCAGGGGCGACGTCCGGTACGCGGGTCGGTGAGGCCGACGGGCTTCATGGCGCCAAAGCGAATGGCGTCCTTGCCGGTGCGCGCAACTTCCTCGGCAGGCTGGCAAGCCTGGAACAGATCGCCGCCCTCAAAGTCTTTGAGCACCACGCGGTCGGCCGTGGTAAGCGCCTCGATAAAGGCCTCGTACTCCTCCTTATTGAGCGGAGCGTTGAGATAGTCGCCGCCCCCCTGCTCCTCGTAGCGCGACTGCGAGAACAGCACGTCCATATCGAGCGTGGAGGCATCAACGATCGGCGCGGCCGCATCAAAGAAGGCCAGGGCATCGCCGCCGACGAGCTTCATGACCTCCTCGCTCAACGCGGGAGAGCATAGGGGGCCAGCGGCAATGACCACATGGCCCTCGGGAATCTGCGTGACCTCACCGTGAACGATCTCGATATTGGGGCGGGAGGCGACCTCGGCCTCGACAAGCTCGGAAAACTTGACGCGGTCGACCGCCAGGGCGCCGCCGGCGGGAACGGCCGCGCGATGGGCACAATCGAGCAAGACCGAGCCCATACGCTCAAGCTCGGCCTTTAACAAGCCCGCCGCAGAGTCCGGACGGGTCGATTTAAACGAATTGGAGCAGACGAGCTCGGCCAGATGGTCGGTATGGTGGGCCGGAGAGCTCACCTGGGGGCGCATCTCGCACAGCTTTACGGCAAAACCACGGTCTGCCAGCTGGATCGCGCATTCCGAACCCGCCAGACCGCCACCGATAACTGTCACCTGATCGAACTGCATCTGCAAACACCTTTCTAATTGACACGTTTTCCATTGTGACCGAAGGGCGTCTGGGCGTGAAGGGCAAACTTGGAGGGCGCATACCTTCCATCCATCATGCGCTCGATGAGGCCCTCGAGCTCGAGCGACCCCAAGAGTTTGAGTACGCCGACAGCATCGAGCGAGACGAGCGCCGCGATGTCGTCGACCTTGAGCGGAGAGGCGATGAGCGCATGCATCACGGTCTGCTGCGTTGGATCCAGGTCGGCAATGCCGGGAGCATCGGGGCGCGAGTAGCGCAGGGTTCCGTAGATGCGTGAGATAGCCATCTCGATAGATTCCTCGTCGACGATGCAGCAGGCACCGTTCGCAATGAGGTAATTCGTGCCACGCGACTCGGGCGATAGGATCGACCCCGGCACGGCAAGAAGTTCGCGCCCCAAATCCATAGCAGCCTCGGCTGTGGAAAACGTTCCAGAAGGCATACCCGCCTCGGATACAAAGAGGGCTTGCGACAGGGCCGCGATTACGCGATTGCGGCGCGGAAAGGCGAACTTGCGCGGACCCATGCCCCACGGAGAGATCGACACGACCGCGCCACCCGTATCAAGCGTGCGCGTAATCAGCCCCGCGCTCGAACGCGGGTAGACCACGTCGGCGCCCGTCCCCAGCACCACAACGTGTTTGCCGCCGGCGTTGACCGCAGCCCAACCCGAGGCCTGGTCACAACCGACCGCACCGCCCGAAACTACCGTCACTCCCGCCTCAACCGCCACCTTCGCCGCAAGCTCTGCCACGGCAAGACCATACGGCGAGGCCTTTCGCGCACCGATGATGGAGAGCGCGGGCGTCGAAAGCGCCTCGGGGTTGCCGCGCACATAGAGCGTCTGAGGTACATCAGAAAGCTCCAAAACGGTCTCGGGATACAACGCGTCACCTGGATGCAGCTCGAAGGTCCCCTCAGCCATCATTGGTCCCTCCTTCCCTGGTACATCGCAGCCTCGAGCACGTGGTCCTGCGTCACCTGCTCGCTCTCGGCGACATCTGCGATCGTGCGCGCAATGCGAACAAGGCGCACGATGCCACGCCCTGTGAGATGCGTGCGCTTCGACAGGCCGAGCACACACTTCTCCGCCGCATCATCGAGCTCAAAGGTCGAAACGACGCCGTCAATGGACCGTGTCTCGTCATCCTCGGCCTCGGCATCCGCATCGTCCATGCGGGATTCGCGCCAAGCGCGAAAGGCGCGACCGCGTACAACGTAGTCACGTAACTCGGCCGACGACATGCCCTCCGCACCCTCGATAATCACTTGAGGGTCGGGACGGGTCACATCGATCATCATGTCGATACGGTCGGCCAAAGGACCGCGCAGTTTAGACCGATAGCGCTCGACCATCGCCGCCGAGCAGCGACACGGCACCTCGCGATCGCCCAAAAAGCCGCAGGGGCAGGGATTGCTCGCAGCCAGCAGCTGAAAGCGCGACGGGAAGGTAAAAGCCCCGTCGACGCGTACGATCCTCACGTAGCCGCGCTCGATGGGCTGACGCAGCGTCTGCAGCACGCCAGTGGGAAACTCGGCAAGCTCGTCCAAAAAGAGCACGCCGCCATGAGCAAGGCTGATCTCACCCGGGTGCACCGGGCGCCCGCCGCCGATAAGGCCTGCGGTCGAAATACTGTGGTGGGGACTGCGGAAGGGGCGGTGCCCCGCCAACAAGCCATCAATGTTCTCACCCAAAACCGAATGGATGCACAGTGCCTCCTGCTGATCCTCAACGGAAAGCTCGGGCAGGATGCCGGTCATACGGCGTGCGAGCATCGTCTTGCCCGATCCCGGAGACCCGATCATGAGCAAGCCGAGTTCTCCTGCCGCCGCAAGCGCCATGCCGCGTTTAGCGACTTCCTGCCCCAGCACGTCTGCATAGTCGAGCTCGGGCTCAAAGGTCGCCTCGACGCCCTCAGAATCCAGGTAGTGCCGCGCGGCATCGCCCATACCATGAGCAAGCTGAGACAAATGATCGATAATTCCGCAGTCAACGCCAGCAAGCGGCACATGCTGGTCGGACCTGCCGGCGATAAAAGACAGCCCCATGTCGCGAGCCAGCAGCTGAAACGCCACCTCGCCCTTGACGGGAAGCACCGTACCGTCCAGACCAAGCTCACCTGCGATAAGGCAGCGATCGAGGTTGTCACGGGGAATCTGCCCATCGGCCGCTAGAACCGCGATGGCGATGGGCAGGTCAAAGCCGCTACCGGTCTTGCGGATATCGCCGGGTGCCAGGTTAACGGTAATGCCCGAGCGCGGGATCTCGAACCCGGCGGAGCGCATCGCGCAGCGAATACGACCGCGTGACTCCATCACCTCCATACTCGGAATGCCGAGCATCTGGATGCCCGGAACGCCACCGGCAAGCGAGACCTCGACCGTGACGTGAATCGCCTCGACGCCGCGGATGCAGGCCGCGTGAACGGCAAACGTCTCGAACGCCATCACGACACCTGCCAATCGAACGCGTTGTACTGGTGCTCGATCTCGGCGATATGTCCGCCGCGAATGGTGACGCCCACGGCATCGAAGCGAATCGCCTTGAGCGGATAATGCTCCATGAGATAGCAACTTGCGATGCGGCGGTAGCGGCGTTGCTTTTGGGCGTCCACGGCCTCCTCGGGAAAGACCCGCGTGCTGCAATCCAGTGCGACGCGTCTGGTCTTGACCTCAGCCATCACCACGACATCGTCGAGCTCATCGAGCAGCACCAGATCGGCCTCGCCCTCGGTGCAACGATAACCCTGCTCCAGTAAGGTGTAGCCGCGCTCGTTAAAGTAGTCGATGGTGATCAGCTCGCCCAGCATGCCCAGCTCACGGGGACTGAGTCCCTTGATAAACTCGGGCGTCATCGCCCCGCAGTCGAGCTCGCCGTTTTCCCAACGCTCCTTGAGCTGCTGCGTCTTGCTCTTTTTGCTTGCGGCACTCATGGGGTCTCCTTTCCCGCACACTGCATTGCCCCGATGATGAGGGCACCTTTCATGCGGGTAAGTACCGGAAGCAAACCAAAAGCTGACCAAATGCCGTCAAAAAAAGGGCCGTACGCAGCAATGCTGTTGCATACGGCCCGCTACCAGCAGGTTTATAAAACCCTAGAGGTCCCTGTCTCCACAATTGACCTAGAAAAGGCGCTCAGTCTGCAGAAAGTTTCCGCAAAAGCTCACGCGGTGCAGCGGACAAAGTCCATGTTTGCGAATGGCATCGATGTGCTCGGGGCTTGCGTAGCCCTTCGATTCGGCCAGATGGTACTCGGGGTACTCGGCGTCGTACTCGACCATCATCTCGTCACGCGTGACCTTTGCCATGATGGATGCCGCGGCGATACAGGCGATCTTGGCATCGCCCTTCACCACGTCACGCTCGTTAGGAACGGCGCCCAAGGGGTTGCCATCCATGAGGACGCAGTCGGGTTCAAGTCCCGTATCGGCCACGGCGCCCGCAACGGCGGTACGGATAGCACGGGCCATGCCCATCTCATCGATATCCTTCGGCGCGATATGGCAAAAACCGATCGCCGTCGCCACCTCGGCAATCTTCACGGAGAGCAGCTCGCGGCGCGCCGGCGTGAGCTTTTTGGAATCGTTGATGCCCCAGATGCGCGGCTCCATGGGAAGGCACACGGCACACACCGTCAGGGGACCGGCCACCGATCCGCGACCCACCTCGTCGACACCAACGACTACCCCATCGCCGCCTAGCTCATGCATAAGCTCATACATGTCATTGACGCGCTCGCGCTCGGCGACCTCTTTGGAATGGCGTTTGAGGGCGCGTTCACAAGCCTTGATCACCTGCTGGCGCGGGTCCTCGCGATAATGCTCCACGAGGGCGGGGATCTCCTCAAACGTTGCGCTCGCCAGCTCTCCGGCAACCTGCGATGCCGAAACCGAGCTCGTCATATTGGCCATACCAGGCCCTCCTTGCATGCAAATCAGATAAAAAGAAGGGCCACCCGAAGGTGACCCTTACGTCCAAACGAGTGGACAGACGCTGCGATCTTCTTAGCGCTTCTCGGGGATGCGAGCAGCCTTGCCCACCTTGTCGCGGAGGTAGTACAGCTTGGCGCGACGGACGCGACCATGACGAACGACCTCGAGCTTGGCGATCTTGGGGCTGTGAAGCGGGAAGGTACGCTCAACACCGACACCGAAGGACATCTTGCGGACGGTGAAGGTCTCGCGGGCACCGGCGCCGGCCATGCGGATGACGTCGCCCTGGAAGACCTGGATGCGCTCGCGGTCGCCTTCCTTAATGCGGTAGTGAACCTTGACGTTGTCGGCGACGCGAACCTGAGGAATGTCCTCGCGGATCTGCTGACGCTCGATTGCGCGGATGTAATCCATGTGCAATTCCTTACTCTTCTAGAGGTGCCGTACCACCATGGCCGGCACGTAGTTGAACAAACGTATTCGAGTATACACGCGCGGGTTTCTGCTGCAAGAACAATTTTTTACGCAGACAAAAAGACAAAACCCGCACATGATAACCGCCCGTCTCACAAATGAGACGGGCGGCATGAAGGGGGGCTACGTTAGGCGTCTGAACCCAAAACGTTAGGCGGAACGCTTGGCCTCGAGCTTGGCCTGGGCGGCCGCAAGACGTGCGAGGGGTACGCGATAGGGCGAGCAGGACACGTAATCCACGTCGGCCACGTTAAACAGGCCCTTGATGGACTTGGGGTCGCCGCCGTGCTCGCCGCACACGCCAAAGTGCATGTCGGGATTGGTGGCGCGACCCTTCTCGACGGCCATGCGCACCAGCTCGAGTACCGCCGAGTCGATGGTCTCGAAGGGGTTGTCCTTCAAAATCTTCTTGTGCATGTACAGCGGGATGAACTTAGCCTCGGCGTCGTCGCGGGAGAAGCCGAAGGTCGTCTGCGTGAGGTCGTTGGTGCCAAAGCAGAAGAAGTCGGCATGATGGGCGATCTCGTCGGCAACCATGCAGGCACGCGGCAGCTCGAGCATCGTGCCCACGGGAATGTTGAGCTCGACGCCCTCCTCGGCGGATACCTCGGCGATGACACGCTCGATGACCTCGCGCGTCTGGACATGCTCGGCCGTAATGGAGACGAGCGGAACCATGATCTCGGGGCGCGGGTCGACGCCTTCCTTAATGAGGCGGGCGGCAGCCGTTGCGACGGCACGGACCTGCATGAGCGGCAGATCGCCAAAGACGACGGACAGGCGCACGCCGCGCAGGCCAAGCATCGGGTTGGACTCGACCATGCTGTCAATACGACGCAGGCGGGCACGCAGGGCAGTGAGCTCCTCCTCGGGAGCGCCGGCGGCCTCCTCCTTGGTGATGGCGACCTCGAGCTCGCGGGGATTATCCAAGAACTCGTGCAGCGGCGGATCGAGCAGGCGAACGACCACATCGCGACCGGACATGGTCTTGAACATCGCCAGGAAGTCCTCGGTCTGAACCTTGAGCAGGTCGGCCAGGGCCTGCTGCTTCACGGCCTCATCGTCAGACAGGATAAAGCACTGGATGATGTTCTTGCGGTCGCCCAAGAACATGTGCTCGGTGCGGCACAGACCGATGGCCTCGGCGCCAAATTCGAGTGCGAGTGCAGCATCCTCGGGGCTGTCGGCGTTGACGCGCACATGGTTGGCGTGACCGTCGGTCTCGTCCAAACGGATCTCGTCGGCCCAGGACAGAATGGTGTCCAGATCGCCGGTGAGCTCGGCCGAGACCAGGTCAACGGCGCCGTCGACGACGATACCCTGGGTGCCGTCGATGGAGATGACATCGCCCTCGTGCAGCACGCGATCGCTACCCTCGATGCGCACGACCTTCTCGGCGGCGTCGATATGGAAGCGCTCGACACCGCAGACGCAGGGCGTACCCATGCCGCGGGCGATAACGGCGGCATGGCTCGTCTTGCCACCGTGGCTGGTCAGGATGCCCTCGGCGGCAACCATACCCTTCAGGTCGTCGGGGTTGGTCTCCCAGCGAACCAGAATGACCTTGTGGCCCTCGTTGGCGCGCGCGACGGCATCGTCGCTCGAGAACACGACCTCGCCCACGGCGGCACCAGGGCTGGCGTTAAGACCGCAGGCCAGCGCCTCGTCCTTCTTGGAGGCGTCAAACTGCGGGTGCAGGAGTTGGTCGAGCTGCGCGGGATCGATGCGGCTCACGGCCTCCTCGCGGGTGATCAGACCCTCCTCAACCATCTCGATGGCGATGCGCAGGGCGGCGGTAGCAGTGCGCTTTCCCACGCGGGTCTGGAGCATCCAGAGCTTACCCTGCTCTATGGTGAACTCGATATCGCACATATCGCGGTAATGTTCCTCGAGCGTCAGGAACACGCGCTCGAGCTCCTCGCCTGCGGACTCGAGGCCCGGGGTGGTCTTGAGGTCGGCGATGGGCTCGGTGTTGCGGATACCGGCGACGACGTCCTCGCCCTGGGCGTTGACCAAAAAGTCACCGTAGAACTCCTTGGTGCCGTCGGCCGGATTACGCGTAAAGGCGACGCCCGTCGCAGAGGTCTCGCCCTTGTTGCCAAAGGCCATGGCCTGCACGTTGACGGCGGTGCCGAGGTCGTCGGAAATGCCATGCTGCTTGCGGTAGATGCAGGCACGCTCGTTCATCCAGCTGCCAAAGACGGCCTGGATTGCAAGGCGTAGCTGAAGCTCCGGGTCGTGCGGGAAAACGGGCTTGCCGTCAGCGACCTCGAGCTCGGGATACAGGGAGGCATCGACGTTCTCGGAGAAGATGCCCTTAAAGGTCTCGACGAGTTCCTGCAGGTCCTCGGCCGAAAGCTCGGAATCGACGCGAACGCCGGCGACCAGACGGGCCTGGGTCAGGGCGTTCTCGAACAGGTCGGCGTCAACGCCCATGACGACATTGGAAAACATCTGGATAAAGCGGCGGTAGCTATCCCAGGCAAAACGCGGGTTCTGCGTCTGCGCGATGAGGCCCTGGACGGAATCGTCATTGAGGCCCAAGTTGAGGACCGTGTCCATCATACCGGGCATGGAGAACGAAGCGCCCGAGCGAACCGACACGAGCAGCGGATCGGAGGCGTCGCCGAGCTTCTTGCCGCAGCGGGCCTCGAGGTCCGCCTCGGCAGCAACGATCTCATCGAGTGCGCCCCCGGGCCACACGTTGCCGGCACCGGAGTACTCGACGCAAGTCTGGCAGGTAATGGTAAAGCCACCGGGAACCGGCAGGCCGATGCGGCTCATCTCGGCAAGGTTTGCGCCCTTGCCGCCAAGCACGAAGTTCATGGACTTGTCGCCCTCAGAGACACAGGTGCCCTGGGCGTCGGTTCCAAAACGGTAAACCCTCTTGCAATCGCTCACGATACTTCCCCTTCCATGCACTTACGCGCACGACCGTGGTAACGAATCGACCCGCCGGATGCGGGCCGTGAGGGAACTATACGGCGCGTTTTGGGCAGGCTTGAGCAGAGGGTGCGCGGTTTGGTAAACGTGCTAAAACTGGCGGTAAACGGTAGATAAAGGTGGTTACCTTATGAAGATACCACTGCAAGAGAAATGCAGGTCAGATGCAAGTTTCTTGCTAAATCGCTTTATCATTATCGTGCATTATTTTGAGGTAGTCTATTTAGGACGGGGCTTTTTAACTACTCCAATGAGCTAACTTTGCTGCACTCGACTGGCGGCGCGGCGGGCGCGGGCTTCTTGGATTTCCTCCAAGTGGCTAATGATCTCGGCAGCGCTTTCCTCGATGGCCTTGCCGTCGGTACGCACCACAAAGCAGCCTAGGCGCTTCATGAGGGCACGAGCTTCCTCGAGCTCGCTGCGCACGCTCTCGGGCTCGGCATAGGAGCCGGCAACGGCACGGGCGTAGTCATCGCCCAAGCGGCTATCGCGAATCTCAGAAATAACGTCGACGGTCGAAATCAAACCGAACAGGCGCATCGGGTCAACCTCGTAAATCGACTTGGGCGGCTCCATGCCGTGCGCCAGAGGGACGTTGGCCACCTTGTAACCCTGATAGGCCAAATACATCGACAGCGGTGTCTTGGACGTGCGCGATACGCCCAGCAGCACGATATCGGCACCCGACAGATCGTCGCAGCCGCGCCCGTCATCGTGCTCAACGAAATACTCCATGGCCTCGATACGATGGAAATAGCGATCATCGGTCTTGTGAATCACGCCGGCAACGCCCTTGGGCGGCACACCGATAAGCGACGACAGCACGGCAAGCGTCGGGCCAATCAGGTCGACCGAGCGAATGTGCAGCATACCCAGGTAATCGAGCACGCGGGCGCGAAGCGCCGGATCGACAATGGTGTGGAACACGGCAATATCGCGATGGTCCGCATCGACGCGCGGACCCACAAACGACTCCACCTGCTCCACCGAGTTCACCTTGGGCAGGCGCAAGAGACGAAAAGCCCCTTCATCAAATTGCCCGGACGCCGCAAGCACCACCTCACAAGCGGTATCGCCGAGCGAGTCGGAGATAACGATAACGGTGGGACGAGCGGTGACCGGGCAATCCATGCGGGGCTCCTTTTGCGCTTATGCGCAGGCTAGCTTACTTTTTGCGGGCAAGCTCACCGATGTTGGCGATGCCGGAGAAAACGGCCTCGAAGCGGTTGAGCAGCTTAAGGCGATTATCGCGGAGCTGTTCGTCCTTGTCCATGACCATGACCTCATCGAAGAAACGGTCGATGGGCGCGCGCAGGGCGGCGAGGGCGGCAAATGCGGCCGGGTAGTCCTCGGCAGCAAGGGCAGCATCGACAGCAGTCTGAGCAGCCTCGGAAGCATCGGCAAGCGCGAGCTCGGCCTCGCCCATCAGGCTGCGGTCGTACTCCGCGCCCAGCTCGGGCTTGGAGATATGCGCGGCACGGGCATAGGCCGTAGCCAGGTTGTCAAAGGTCTCGGCATCGTTCTTGCGGGCCTCGTCGAGGGCGGCGCAGCGGGCGAAGAAGACGGACGGGGCGATGATGTGCACCGCAGAGACGGCGGCAACGGTATCGGCCGGGATCTTTTCGTCGCGGGCCATGCTCACCAGGCGGCCATGGAAGAAGTCGCGAACCTGCTGGGCGACCTCGGCGGCGTCGAACTCAATGCCCTGCTCGCTATAGAGCTCGAGGGCGAAGTCGATGAGCGATGTGGGGTCGATCGGCAGACGGTCGCGCAGGATGTTGATGATGCCGATAGCGGCACGACGTAGCGCGTAGGGGTCGGAGGAGCCGGTCGGGGGCTCGCCAATGGCAAAGATACCGGCGATGGTATCGAGCTTGTCGGCGCAGGCCACGATGCAGCCAGCGGTGCCCTCGGGCAGCTCGTCACCGGCAAAGCGGGGACGATAATGATCGCGAATGGCGTGGGCGACCTCGTCGTTCTCCCCCATCGCGGTGGCGTAATAACCGCCCATCACGCCCTGCTGGCTCGTGAACTCGACGACGGCGTTGGATACCAAGTCGGCCTTGCACAGGTGCGCGGCGCGAGCGGCATCGGCGGCCAGGTGGGCGCCCAGATGGGCCTCGCGAGCGATGGCAAGCGCGAGTTGCTCAATGCGCTCGGACTTGGCGAGCACGCTACCGAGCTTCTCCTGGAAGGCGACCTTGGCCAGACGCTCGCGGAACTCGTCGAGGGAGATCTTCAGGTCCTCCTCGTAGAAGAACTTGGCATCGTCCAGACGGGCGCGCACAACGCGCTCGTTGCCGTCGATCACGCGCTCGGCGTTCTCGGGCTTGCTATTGGAGACGACCACGAACTCACGCGTGAGCTTGCCCTCGCCGTCATAGATCGGGAAGTAGCGCTGGTTGGTGAGCATGGACTCGCAGATGATCTCGTGCGGGACCTTGAGGAACTCCTCATCGAAGGTACCGACGAGCACCGTCGGCCACTCGCAGAGGTTGATGACCTCCTCAAAGACCTTCTTGGGCGTATCGACATGGCAGCCGGGACGGGCAGCCTCGACCTCGGCGATACCGGCGAGGATGGCCTCACGACGACGCTCGGCGGAAAGCACGCCGGCGTCCTCGAGCACCTGCTCGTAGACGGCGGGGCTGGCAACCACATGGTCGCCAGGGCCAAGTACGCGATGACCGCGCGTGGTGTTGCCGCTCGTCACGTCGGCAAACGACACGGGCACAACATCCTCGCCCAAAAGGCAGCAGATCCAGCGGACCGGACGAACAAAGGTCGCATGCTCGTGACCCCAGCGCTGAGAGCGGTAGTTGGGCCACTGCAGGCCGGCGATGGTCTTCTCGCACAGAGCGGTCAGAATCGGCGTAGCCGGTGCGGAGGGAATGTTCTTCTCGGCGAACACATACTCGCGACCGTCAGTGTCCTCGCGACGGACCAGGTCCTCGGCAGCCACACCGCACTTGCGGGCAAAGCCCTGGGCGGCCTTGGTAGCGTTACCGTCAGCGTCGAAGGCAATGTTGGCCGCGGGGCCACGCTTGACCTCGTGAACTTCATCGGTCGCAGTGGCGACGTTAGCCACGAGTGCAGCCAGGCGACGCGGGCTCGAGATCACGCGGACCTCGCCGTGGGCCAGACCGGCCTCGTCGAGACCCTTGGCGATCATGGTGCCAAGCTGCTTGACGGCATTGTTCAGCGGTGCGGAGGGCATTTCCTCCGTACCGATCTC
>USLO01000033.1 GCA_900555515.1 uncultured Collinsella sp. | reverse complement strand
AGCTTAAGCGGGCTGTGGACAATGCGATAGCCCGCGGCCTCGATGGACTTGGTAAAGCCGATGTAGGTGGGGCTGTGGACCAGCACCGCATCGCCCGGCTGGACATACGCGCGCAACGTCGACACGACGCCGCCCAGCACGCCGTTTTCGTAGCCGATATGCTCAGGTGCCAGGCCCTCGACGCCATTGCGGCGGCTCTGCCATTCGATGATGCGGTCGAAGGACTCGGCGCGCGGGTTAAAGTAGCCAAACATGGGATGCTGAGCGCGCTGAATGATGTGCTCCTGGACCGTGGGCACCGTGGCAAAATTCATGTCGGCCACCCACATGGGAATGCGGTCGAAGCCCTCATCGGGTGCGTTCGGAGCCATACCGGGGATCTCGCCCCAGGAATCAACGGCGATGGAGTCCATGCCGTGGCGGTCGATAAGCGAGCTAAAGTCGTATTTCATGCTGAACTCCCGTGCGAAGTGGATTGTTTTGGTAGGCGTTATTGTCCACCAGCGTGGGCGGTTTTGGCATGGGGTTTGGCGCTTAATTTGACGGGTGCGGACGAATGGCTGGTTAGTCTTGCGCGTCGTTGACGGCGACTACGGTTAGCTGGGTTTCGTCGACCGTAAAAGATACGTCGAGCCCGGCGAAGGCCAGGTGATAGACGCGGTTTGGCTCGTGTTTGCTGCCCGCGCGGCGCGGATCTTGGCGAAGGACCTCGACCAGACCGGGGAGCTTTGCGGGCGGGACCATGTCTTGAAGCGCTTGCGGGAACTCAACATCGAGCTCTTGCCACGGAGCATCCTCAATCCAGCCGCCCGTTGCATCCGGGTGGCAGTCCGCAAACGGAATGTAGGGCTTAATGTCGTAGATGGGCGTGCCGTCACGCAGGTCGGCCCCCAGCACATGAATGATGGGGCCATCGTCGGTAAGCTCCACGCGGTCGAGCTTGACGCAGGTAAGCCCAATGGGATTCGGGCGAAACGGACTGCGCGTGGCAAACACGCCCACGCGCTCGGCTCCACCCAGACGAGGCGGGCGCACGGTTTTCGACCATTTTGCGTTGGTGCCGGACCTGTCCTGCGACTTGGCATCGGCAGCTATGTCGTTTGCCGTGCCGCCGGGCGTTCCGTTTTCGAAGCGCCACAGCAGCCATAGGTGAGAGAAGGAGTCCAGGCCCTCAACTGCTGCATTGGAGGCAAATTCCGGCTCAAAAACGATGCGCCCCTGTAGATGGGGCGCCAAAAAGCTGTTGCGCGGAATGCCGAACTTCTGCGGCAGGTCGGTATGTATGTGTGCGATAGGTTCCATGCCGGTCATTGTACGGCATGGAGGCGTGGGACGTTGCGCGCAATTCTTCGCCGCGGTCCGCAGTCGTGCAACCAACGGTTGCTTGGAAGGGCGCCTGCCGCCGCGTATGCTTAAGCCATCAACCAGCAGAAAGGAGCCGCTATGGCCTTTGCAGAAAAGCTCATTGCCATCCGTCGCGCCCATCACCTTACCCAAGAGCAGCTCGCCGCCAAGCTCTTCGTCACACGCCAAGCCGTCAGCCGTTGGGAACGCGGCGAGGTCACACCGGGCATCGACATGATGAAGCTCATTGCCGCCGTGACCGGCGAGCCTCTGTCTCATCTGCTCGAAATGCCCGAGCACTATTGCCAGAGCTGCGGCATGATACTCACGCCCGAAGACTGCGGCACCGACGCCACGGGAGCCACGACCGACCATTACTGCAAGTGGTGCTATGACCGCGGCAAGTACACCTACGAAACCACAATGGAGGCAATGATCGAGGATTGTGCCCCGCGCCTGGCACAAAACACCGGCATGTCGCTCGACGAAGCCGTCTCGCTCATGGGCGCCGTGCTACCGCAACTGGAGCGCTGGCGCACCGTGCAGGAAAACGAGGAGCGCTACGGTGCCGAGGCGCGGGCGCGCTATGGCGACGAGGCGATCGACGTAGCAAACGAAGCACTGCTGGATATGGACCCCGAGACATGGAACGACATGAAGGAACTTGAACGCGCTATTCTGGGCCAGCTCTCGATTGCCATGGGCGATGGCGATCCAAAGAGCAATGAGGCCCGCAAGCTTGTCGCAATGCACCGTCGATGGATTGGCCTTAACTGGGGACACGAGCCCCAAGACGAAGCATACCTGGGGCTCGCCCACGGCTACCTCGCCGACCAGCGCTTTATCGACTACTACGACAAGCCCTGCGGCACCGGAGCCACGGCGTTTCTGGTCCAGGCCATCGAGTCGTCGTTGACGCGCGCATAGACCGAGGCTGCTTTGGGTATTTCAATCGAAACCTCAACCGATTGGAGACCCATGGCTACTAATCATGAGCTCACGCTGTACGTTATGACCGGCTGCCCGTATTGCATAAAGGTCAAGCACTTTTTTGCCGATAACGGCGTGACCATTCCCGAGCGCGATATCTCTACCGATACCGAAGCCGAGCAGACACTCGTCGCCATCGGCGGAAAACGCCAGGTTCCCTGCCTGTTCATCGACGGAAAGCCGCTCTACGAGTCGAGCGACATCATCGCGTGGGTACAGAAGAACCTGCTCTAGCATGCGCATCCCGTCCGCCCAAGGCCCCACCCCATACGGCCTAAACATGTACACCAGCATCCAAAGTCGACATTTTTCGACATCTTTGGATGCTGATGTACAGTTTTTGCGGGTAGTCATCGGGGACGTTCTTAAATGACTAGTCGCTAAAGAACGTCCCCGATGTCTAACTAGCCGCGGAAGCGAGCTATGGGTGCGAGTGGCTGCTCGCGAAAGACCCGCTCGACGGCGGCGCGGTATTCGTCGACTTTTTTGGTCTTACGTACGAGCTTGTGAACGGTAGCGGGGTCGGCGAAAGCGCACTTGGCGTAGAACCACCACTCCTTCATACGAAAGACCGCGTTGCCGCCAATCTCTTCTGCATAGGCCGCAAACAGCGTGTCGTGGAAACGCTGCAGTTCGACTGCCGTGGCAGCGGGACCGCCGTTGACCATGCGAGCCAGAGCGGGGTTCGCGAGCAGGCCACGCCCCAGCATCACGTGGCGCGTGCCGGAATAGGCCTCCACCAGCGCATCCATATCCTCAAGATCGAAAATGTCGCCGTTATAGGCCACCGGAAACGGCGCACGCTCCAGCGTCTCGCCGTAAAACTCCTTGCGCGGCGAGCCCGTATAACGGTCCTTCTGTACGCGCGGGTGCACAATCAGCTCTGCCAACGGCATGCGGCAATACAGATCGAGCACACGTTTATACTCGTCATCGCGTTCCAACCCCAGCCTGGTCTTTACCGATACCGGCAACGGCGACCGCTCGCACACATCGCTTAAGAACGCCTCGAGCTCGTCGAGATTGCGCAAGAAACCCGAGCCCTTGCCCTTGGCGACAACCGTTCTCGAAGGGCAACCCAAGTTGAGATTGACCTCGCGGTAGCCCATGTCGGCGAGCACCTGTGCCGCCCACACAAACTCGTCCGCGTTCTTGGACATCAGCTGAGGCACTACGTTGAGCCCCTGGTTATTGGCAGGATCGATCTCCTTAAACGCCTTGCCGCCAAAGCGGTTTCCCACCCGCGGCGGCGGCAAAAACGGCGTGTAATAGCAATCGAGCGCGCCGAAGCACTCCGCATGCACGCGACGGAACACATGCCCGGTAATCCCCTCCATAGGGGCCAACGATAGAATCATCAACATCTACTCTCAAATCAATGAGGCAAAGGGGCCGTCCCTTTGTCACATGCATTATGCCTTGTGCTTCAGGCGATTCACAAGGAAGAGGTAGCTACTGAACGATGACCACCCTCCAGCCGCACCCCATACAACGAGGTCTAATACTTTTCCGAGAAGTGAACGACCGTTTTTGGACCCCCGAAGCATCGACATTTTTAGACGTCAAAACCGCAGGATTTTGCTGGTAAAACCGCAGAAAATTGCATCTCAAAAGTGTCGACGCTTCGGAGGTCCATTTTGACTCGTTCACTTCTCGGAAAAGTATTAGACCTCCATTTACATGCCACTCAATGTGACAAAGTGGCTGCTCCTTTGTCACATTCGATGAAAAAGGGCACCGATGTTAGTCGATGCCCCAAAGCGGCTGCAGGTTAAGCCCTACAGCGTATGTCTAAGACGAATCGAACTATTCGTCCCAGGAGAGGTTCTTACCAGTCTTTTTTGCCAGCAGCAAGAACAGGCCGATAATAACGTTGCATGCGATGCAGAAGATGAAGACGCCCTGGAAGGAGCCGACAAGCTCATAGACCTTCATCATAACGGGCATGCCAAAGGCGCCGACGATATAGCCCACGGAGCAGATCAGCGCGAAGATGCGACCGAAATCGCGGGAGCCAAAGACATCCATAACCAAAACGGTCAGGGCAGTGCCAGCGATGACGTACATTACGTCGTTCACGCCTGCTGCGAGGATGCTGAGCGTCGAGTTGCCGCTGCTCATCATGAGCATGACAAAGGAGAGGATGGAGACAGCGAGCCAGCCCAGAATGGCCTTCGTGCTGCCGAACCTATCGCAAGTGGTGCCGACGATCGGATTGAGGAACAGATCGAAGAGCGATGCAGCGGATACCATGAAGCCGCCCACCATGGGGCTAAAACCAACCTCGGAAGCATACGTCGGGAAGAGCTGGTTCATGCAGCAAGTGAGCTGAACGAGACAGAGGAAGCCGATGCAGAAGAAGAAGGCAGGCGACTTAATGGCGCGCGCATAGCTAACGCCACGCGTGCTATCCTCGGTCGTCTCCTCGGTCTCGGTGACCGTCTCGCCCTCGACGTAGCCATAGGGCAGCATGCCCTTGTCCTGAGGCTTGTAGCGAATGATCAGAATGGAAGCTGGGAGAATGAGCACTGCGGAAACACCGGCGAGCACCAGATAACCAGTTCTCCAGCCAGCGGCCTCGATGACAGAGGTGATGACGGGACTCATGATGAGCATGTAAATCGAGTTCACTGCCCAAGCGAGACCGATTGCCAGGCCACCAGATTTTTTGAACCACTGGTCAATAACGTCGGACATAGCGACGCCGGTGGTGAAGGCGAAGCAAACGCCAATCAGGGCGCCAGCGGCGATGAACATCCAGACTTCGGTGTAGAAGGCCATGCCTGCGCCGGCAGCGAGCAAAATAAGCTCGACAACGGGGAGCCAAACCTTGCCAACGACCTTGGGAATGAGTTTTCCGACAAACGGAAGAGCTGCCGCAAGACCAATGAGCGTTGCGGTGAAGTAATACGAGAAGATGGAATAGTCAAACCCGAACTCCTCGCACACGGGTGCGACGAAGGAGCCCGCGATGACGCTATAGGATCCGGTCGTGCCGGCAGACATAAGGCCGAGCGCGATTACGAGAACCCATGCGTAAACCTTGCTGCTCTTTAACTTTGCATTTTCCATTGACGCAGCTCCTAGAGACCCAGAAGGGCACACATAACGGCCTTGATGGTGTGCTGACGGTTCTCTGCCTCACGGAAGATGACCGAAGCGTTGGCCTCAAAGCACTCGTCGGCAATCTCGAAACCCTCGGTGATGATCTCGCGATGAAGGTCGTTCTTGCACTGGTCGAGGAGCATCTTGCCAACACGGTGATCCGCGTTGTGGACAGAGGGAAGCTCATGCATGCAGAAGATGTCGGGATTGTTGGTGCGCTTGCACAGCTCGCTGGTGACGCGATAGGGGTACAGAGACTCGGCATCGCCCAACCAGGAGTTGTAGTCGTCGGGATCCAGAACCTCTTCGCCGCACTCGGGGTTGATGTAGCGCCACTCCTCGGTAACGATAACGTCAACGCCATCCAGGGCATCGAGGTCAGAGGTGATGGTAAAGGTCCTATTGGGAGCGTACTTGGCGTAGCAGGCCTCCACCTCTTCGATCATTTCCTTGCACATCTGATGACGGAGGTCGTCGGGGCCGATGGCGAGGAAGTCCATGTCGAGCATAGCGCACAGACGGCCATACCACACTGGGGCGCCGGCGCAGTTGCCAACGAAAGCCATCTTCTTGCCGCGGCTCGTACGCAGACCGCCCCATTGCTCTTCCATCGTAAGAGCGTCAGCGAGCATCTGAGTCGGGTGATCGCCGAGAGTAAGGGCATTGATGACCGGGATGTCAACCAGGTCGGCGACGTCATAGAGGAACTGCTCGTCCTTCTGTGCGCGGTAGACGATGAGATCGTACATGCCGTTAAAGACGCGCATGGCATCCTTGACGGTCTCGCAGTCACCCATGTGGGAGTTGGTCAGATAAGTGAAGCCCATGCCCAAATCATTGCAGGAGGTCTCGAATGCGCAACGAGTACGGGTCGAGCCCCACTCGAAGTTGGCGAGGACGTTTTTGCCGGGGAAGTAGCGCTGGTCGACACCAGACTTCTTCTGAGCCTTAAGGTTCCAGGCAAGATCGATGAGATAGCGGAAATCCTCGGAGGAGAGATCATGGATGTTGATGTAGTCGCGACCGCGGAGGCTGTTGTTCATGCCTATTTCCTTTCGAATTATTATCAAAATTATTGTTGAATGTGTCCCCGAGGAAAACACGGATATCCCTCGGGGAGCGGTACATGTGGCGCCTAAGCCAAAGAGCGCAGGCTCTAAGGCTCACTAACGACTGGCCGCCACGTCCTTAGTCCAGCAGTGCACGCCGCCGCCGGACAGGTTAAGCGCGAGGGAATCAATCATGATGACCTTGCGATCGGGGAAGCAGCTCTCAAGAACTGCCTTGGCCTGCTCATCCTTCTCTTTCACGACCTCGCTCATGCCCTCGTGGTAATAACGCTGGCCAAGAACGACGCCGTTGCAAATCAGGAAGTTGCAGTAGCTCGCTGCGGCGTAGAAGTGGACGGGGCCCTCGGGCCAGGGGGTGCCATCCATAAACTTGCCGCCCATTTCGTCGATGAAGCCCTTATAGAGCTCGTAATCTTCATCGCCAGGGGCGATAACGACTTCAATAGGCTCGGCGGTGGGCATACGAACGATCTCGAAGGGCTTGCCCTCCCAGTCCGTTTCGTTGCTCAGGATCTCGTAGGCTGCCTCAATGCGGCGACGAGACTCTGCTCCAGCCTTGCTCGAGGCTGCCTCTTCATCGGACACCTCGGCAAGAAGAATCTTGTTCGGAGTGATAAAGCGACACATCTCATCAATGTGAGCTGCAAAGCTCATGCCAAAGACGGGAGTTCCGTCTTCCTTCTCGTCGAGGATGCCCAGTCGATAGTCGTCGTCCTCGAGCATAGGCTGCGGAAGCCAGATAACCTTGTTGAGGTTGTAGATGCGCTTATACTCGGCCTCTACTTCCTCTTTCGTGAACTCGGGATTACGCTTGCGGCATTCCGTGTCCTCGATGGCGATCAGAGTGCCGTGACCGTCAAACTCGCGGTCGCCGCCCTCCGAAACCATTTCGGAATTGACGATATCGAAGCAACCGAGTGCAACCGCCATGTGAACGGCTGCCTTACGTGCGGACTGGCACTCCGGGGAGTTCTTGTCCCACACGCCGTAATAGGTCCAAGCGGGGTTGACCATATAAGAATGGCCCTTGTCGTCGACCATGATGCTGGGGCCGTTGTCGCGGACATAGAAGTTGGAGTCTTCGAACTGCGTGATCTCGATGCGATCGAGATCAACCCCCTCCTCCTTCAGGCGCGAGCAAGCCTCCTCATAGGAGCCGGGGGTGCCGCAATTGAGGTTGACCGTAACGTCGCCATACTCGAGCAGAGCCTTGATCACGTCAACGCAGGGCTGGCGGTTATCGTAGCCCTCTGCACGGATGTAATCGGGAAGCCATGTCACATAGACGTTGGAGCGCTTCTCGAACTCGCCCGGCATACGATAGTTCTCGTACATGGTTGGTCCTTCCGTCGGGTTTCCCGCGATGCTGTCCGGCCGCGACAATAGCGGGGTTTCACCTGCTATAGTACTACTATACCTACCGTTCGGTAGATAATTTTGAATAATTGCCGCTCGCCTACTGATACATACCGTTCGCCGTATATAGTGGTCATGTTTGGACACGAATTGATGTTCCGTTGCCATCCTTAATAATGTTGGTAGTGCGGAAGTGATTTGCAATGGAGAAATGCAGCGTGAGCACAAGAAAAAAAATATTGGACGCAATGTACGATCTTGTGGCAGAAGTCGGTTATGACAAAGCGTCTATCGGAAAGATTTGCGACTTTGTCGGTATATCCAAGCCGTCGGTGTACTACTACTTTCCCTCAAAAGAGGAGATTTTCACTACGCTCTTGGACAGCATGTTTCCGACCATTGACTATCAGCGCGACTACTCGCTAATAGTCGATAGGGACGGGTTCAAGGCCGCGCTTATCGAGCTCGGCAATTCAGTTATAGGTGGCTATCGAAGCGATGAAAAGCGCCGGCGCGTGCTGGCCGAGGTTAGCGTTCAAGCAAATCGAATTCCTGCAGTTCAGGAACGTCAAGCGACGGCGACCAAACGAACCATGGATGCGCTTAAAGACATCCTTCTTCATGGTGTAGAGATTGGCGCGTTTTCCGATAGCGCCGACGTAATGCTCTACGTACAAATTCTTTATACCGTTCTGGAGGGAGCAAGCAATACGGTCGCTCAAGGTGAGGATATTGATGAAAAAGCGGTTTGGGCGGGAATAGTCGAGCTTATGTTCAAATAAACCAGCCAAGCTGAAGCGCATGTTGGCACCCATGGTGCCTGCGGGCAACCTTTAAAACGAAAACAGGGGTCGACTCCAGTCTGGCTTGGAGTCGACCCCTGTTGCATGGCAATCTATGCCGATGCAAATCGGCGCTTATTACTTTTCAGCAGCCTTATTGAGAAAGCCGGAAACGATAGCAAACGCAGCAATCATAAGGTTGCAGGCAATGCAGAAGATAAATACTCCCTGGAATGACCCTGCCATGCCGTAAACCTTCATCATGACCGGCATTCCAAAAGCACCGACGACATAGCCCGCTGAGCAAACGATCGAATAGATCCTTCCAAAATCGCGTGATCCAAAGAGCGAGAGGAGAAGCATCGGCATTGCGGTTCCAACGATGGCGAACATGACATCGTTTACACCAGCTGCAATGATGGAAACGGTCTCATTGCTTCCGCCAATGATAAGAAGCAGGAATGAAAGAATGCTGACACCTGTCCATGCGACCGTTGCTTTAATAGCGCCAAGCTTGTCGCATGTTTTGCCCACGAAGGGATTTAGGAAGATATCGGAGAGTGAAGCTGCCGAGACCATTAAGCTTCCTACGATAGGATTGAAACCGACCTCGCTTGCATAGGTTGGAAACAGCTGGTTCATGCAGCAGGTGAGCTGCGCCACGCAAAGCAAGAGGACACAGAGAATAAAAGACGGCGTTTTCGCGGCATCGCGGAGTGCCATGCCCGAAAGGACATCTTCCTGCTCATCGGCGCTGCAGCTCTCATGGGTTTCGGAGGCGGTCTCTCCGTACGGAAGCATATTGCGATCAGAGGGGTTAAGGCGAATGATAAATGCGCTTGCAGGCAAAATCATAGCTGCAGAAACGGCCGCAAGCACGATGTATCCCGTACGCCAGCCTTGCTGCTCGATGACCAGCGTAATGACAGGACTCAATAACAGCGTGCAGAAAGAATTAACGCCCCAAGCGAGGCCGATGGCGAGACCGGACGATTTGCTGAACCATTGGTCAATGACATCGGACATGCAGACGCCCGTTGTAAACGAAAAGCAGATGCCGATCACTGCGGCGGAGACGGTGAACATCCAGACCTCGGTGTAGAACGCCATTGCGGCGCCGGCGGCAATAAGGACGAGTTCAATGCAAATATGCCATGGTTTGCCGATTACTTTTGGAATGAAGCGACTCAAAAGCGGAAGCCCAAGCGCAAGGCCAAGAAGAATCGCGGTGAAATAGAAAGAAAAAGAAGTGTAGTCAAAGCCCAGATCTTCACATACTGGAGCAACGAATGAGCCGGCAATAATGCTATATGTGCCAGTTGTTCCGGCGGACATTAAGCCGAGCGCAATAACGACGACCCAAGCAAATGCGCCGCTTTCACGGAGACAATCTTTTTTGGCTGGTGTGGTGAGAGTCATGGTTGCTCCATTTCTATCGGCAATACATCCTATATGCCTACCGATAGGTATATAAACCAGAGGACTCTTCGTCAAGCATTAAGCGGGGAGAGGGAGTTCTTAACCTGCCGAACGGTAATTAGACCCCGTTTTCGCAAGGGTCTCAATGTGACAAAGGGACTGCCCCTTTGTCACATTATTCGGAGCGCAGGGCTTCGACGGGGTCCTTCTTGGATGCGCTGCGGGCAGGCAGTAGACCGGCAACGACCGTCAGTAGCACCGAAATTACAATGAGCACCAACGCATCCTGCACGGGCAGACTCATTAGGTTGGGGACCTGTTTGGCCGCAAGCGCCCAAGCATTGACCGGGAAGCTCACGGCCACCACGACGACAACAGCAAAGACGCCGGCGATGAGGCCTTCGATAAAGGTCTCGGCATTGAACACGTTGGCCACGTTGCGCTTCGACGCGCCGATCGCGCGCAGAATGCCAATCTCCTTTTTGCGCTCCAGCACGCTGATGTAGGTGATGATGCCGATCATGATGGAGCTCACCACCAGGCTGATACTCACGAATGCGATGAGCACCAAGCTGATGGTGTTCACGATGTCGGTCACCGAGCCCATGATGATGCCCATGTAGTCGGTGTACGAAATTGCCCGATCATCGTGGCCAGCGGCTTTGACCTGCTTGTTGTACGCATCGATGTGATCGAGTACGCGCTCCTTGGCCTCAAAGTCGCGCGGGAAAATCTTAACCGAGATGGGGTCTGCCTCATCCGCATAGCCCAACGTGGTCAGATTGTTGTCGTAGGTGAGCTTCGAAGCCTTGGCATAGCTCATCATGAGCGAACTCAGGTCCTCGGCGTCCATGTTGAAATGGATGGCGCGGGCAAAGGCGCTCGCATCCACACGCATAGCGCTCGCTAGGTTGGCAAAACTCGAAGACATCTGCGTCGCCATCTGGTCCATAAGCCCTGCCGCGCCCGCCTTGAGCTGAGATGATACCGTCGACGCTATCTGCTCGCCGATCGACTTCATCACCTGATCCATAGCCTGCTGCAGATACGGAGCCAGCTGCTTTTGCACATAGTCGGTCATCGCCTGCTGCAGGCGCTCGGCCAGGGCATCGCCGCCGAGCGCCTTCAATTGAGCCAGGTATTGCTGGGCTGCGGTATCATGCTCAAGATATGCCGAGAATGCGGCAGAGAGCTTTGACGCGTCCTTAAGATCTTCGGGCGACAGCGCCTTAAACTGATCAGACTGCAAAAAGCCCTCAAACAGCTGGTTGGCTAGTGTTCCCACCTGCTGCATTTGCTCGGGCGTGAGTTCCAGACCGTCAAAGATACCCGAGAAATCTGGGGTTGGCGCTTTTGCCATGATGTCGCTGAAGTCGATGTCCTTGCCAACGCCCGAAAGGTCGATATCCAACCCGGACAAGTCAAGACCCGACAGGTCCATACCGCCGCCTGCACCCGAGAGCGCAGACGCATCAAACGAGAACGCGCTCTTAAGCGCCGCCTCGTCCACACTGAACATGCTGCCCAGATCCACGCCTTGCTTGGCCTCGCTCTGCAGTTCATCGAAAGACTTGCCCGTAAAGACATCCGTCTCGGGGTGGGCGAGCTGCTCCTGCACAATCTGCGAATCGGCGGCGCGCTCCATAAGCTGGCGAGTCAGTGCATGCGTATAGGCAATGCCCGGAGACAACGCGCTCGCATTGGCCGTCTCGTTAGGTCGCACCACGCCCACAATGTGCACGTCGATACCGTCGGCAACCTTGGCGGCCATAAAGTCGGCGTCGCCAGACATGTCGGTCCACATGCCGGTCTCTTCGTTTTTGCGATAGGCATCGGCCGGCGACAGCACCTTAAACGTCGTGGACAGCGCATCGTCGTAGGTAAAGTCGGTGCCGGTCTCGGGCGTCTCGACCTTGCCGTCGGCCGCCATGGCACTGTTAACCAGGTCGTTGAGCTCATCGATATCCAGCGAACCGATGCTGTAGAGCGTGTAGTCGCCCACCGTGCCACGGCTCGAAAGCACCATCACGGCTTCGTTAGCAGACGTAGGCCAATGGCCGGCGACGACATCGTACTGGCTGTCGAGCAGGCTCTGGTCGTCGATCATCTCGTTAAAGACCGAGGTTCCCATGGATTCCATGCTCACCGTTGCCGCCGAGCTCGCGCCTCCGCTCATGGCCTCGGTCATGGCGTTGGGCACCAGCCGGACAGGCTTCTTATCGCCCTTGCCGGCACGATAGACAACCGGCGATACACCGTAACCGTACTGAATGGCGTTGACCTCTTTATCGATGCCGTCGCCACCGGCATCGAGCCATGCCTTAAAGCTCGTCATGTCGTTAGACTTAACGCTCGCAAACATATCCTTTACGGCCGTAACCACGGGAATTCTATCGGTTCCCTGAGCCTTGCCGCCGGCACTGTCGTCAGACGAGTCCACATTTTCAGGCGAGTCATCATCCGCAGCCCCCTGTCCGCCCATCATGGACGACAGGTCGTAATCCTGCTTGGAAATGGTGAGCGGGTAGCTCGAGAGCGTATCCTCCTCGACCTTTTTGATGTAGCCGTTTACGCCGTTGGACAGCGCCAGAATCGCCGCGATACCGATAATGCCAATCGAGCCCGCAAAGGCAGTCATGGCCGTGCGGCCCTTCTTGGTCATGAGGTTTCGGGCAGAAAGCCCCAGCGCCGTCACAAAGCTCATCGAGGTTTTGCGCGTAGGCTTGGCCTCGCGGCGCATGGCGTCAGTGACATCGAAAGGATCGGAATCGTCGGTGATTTTGCCGTCCGCCAGGTTAACGATGCGCGTGGCGTACTGGTACGCCAGCTCGGGATTGTGCGTGACCATGATGACCAGGCGGTCGCGCGCAACGTCCTTAAGCAAATCCATAACCTGTACGGATGTCGTCGAATCCAAAGCGCCGGTCGGCTCGTCGGCCAGCACAATCTCGGGATCGTTAATCAGGGCGCGGGCGATAGCCACGCGCTGCATCTGTCCACCCGAAAGCTGGCTCGGGCGCTTGTTAACGTGCTCGCCCAGGCCAACTTTCTCCAACGCCTCGCGCGCACGCTGGCGGCGCTCGGCATGCCCCACGCCCGTGAGCGTGAGCGCCAGCTCCACGTTTTCCAAAATGGTCTGATGCGGAATGAGGTTATAGCTTTGGAACACAAA
>USLO01000032.1 GCA_900555515.1 uncultured Collinsella sp. | reverse complement strand
GTGCAGCTGTCCGACCAGTCGAGCAAGAAGACCTACCAGGCGGGCATCGAGTCCATGCCGTCCGAGAGCGTGTGCTACCCGGCAAAGATGAGCCACGGCCACGTGATGAACCTCATTGACCGCGATGTCGACTTTATCTGGATGCCGTGCGTGCGCTGGGAGCGCAAGGAGGATCCGACCGCCGGCAACTGCTATAACTGCCCCATCGTCATGAGCTACCCCACGGCGTTGGCACTCAACATCGACGAGATCCGCGAGCAGAACATCGAGTTCCTGTACCCGTTTGTGCCCTATCACGACAAGACCGAGCTCAAGCGCCGCCTGTATCAGGTGCTCGCCGTCGACCGTGTGGCCGATGCGCAAGCTGGTCGCGGTCGCGTGCGCGGTCCCAAGATCACGCGCTCCGAGGTCGATGCCGCCGTCAACGCTGCCTTTGAGGCCGATGCGCGCTTCCACGAGGATATCCAGACCATGGGCGAGGAGGCTCTTAAGTGGGTCGAGGACCACGGCGGCCACGGCATCGTACTCGCCGGCCGTCCTTACCACAACGACCCCGAGATCAACCACGCCCTGCCCGAGCTTATCTCGAGCTTTGGCTTTGCGGTCTTTACCGAGGATTCGCTTGCGCACCTGGTGAAGCCCGAGCGTCCGATTCGCGTCGTCGACCAGTGGATGTACCACAGCCGCCTGTACGCCGTCGCCCGTTTTGTGACGATGCGCAACGACCTGGACCTGATCCAGCTCAACTCTTTCGGCTGCGGTCTGGACGCTCTGACCACCGACCAGGTGCAGGAGATTCTGGAAGCCAGCGGCAAGATCTACACCGTGCTCAAGATCGACGAGGTATCCAACCTGGGCGCCGCGCGCATTCGCATCCGCTCGCTCATGGCCGCGCTTAAGGACCAGGAGGCCGAGCGCCTGGCAGAGGCCACGGTCGCGGGCGAGACCTACGAGCAGGGCGACGCCGCGCCGGTGGCGCCTTCCACGGATGCCCCCGCGTTTGCGAGCCGCAAGTACACGTTCGAGGCGCAGCGTGAGAGCGCCTCGACCGCATGGCCCAAGGTGCCCTTTACTGAGCAGATGCGCGACGAGGGCTACACCATCCTGTGCCCGCAGATGGCGCCGATCCACTTTGACCTGGTCAAAGAGGTGTTCCGTGGTGCTGGCTACAACTTGGAGCTGCTGCCCTCGACCGACCATGACGCCGTCGAGGCGGGCCTGCGCTACGTGAACAATGACATCTGCTATCCGTCGATTCTGGTGACGGGCCAGATCATGGAGGCCATCGAGAGCGGTCGGTACGACCTGTCCAAGACGGCCGTGGTTATCAGCCAGACCGGCGGCGGCTGCCGTGCCACCAACTACATCGCGCTCATCCGCAAGGCCCTGCGCGAGAGCGGCCATCCCGAGATTCCGGTGATCTCGCTTTCAGCTGTGGCGCTCGGCGAGGACAACCCCGGCTTTAAGATTACGCCGGCGCTGCTTAAGCAGGCAGTCTACGCGGTGCTCTTTGGCGACGTGATGATGCAGATGCTCTACCGCTGCCGCCCGTACGAGGCCACGCCCGGCGCCGCCAACGCGCTCTACGAGGAGTACATGGCGCGCGCCCGCAAACTGGCGCCCAAATTCAACCGCCACAACTACACCAAGCTGTGCCGCGAGGCCATCCGTGCGTTCGACACCATGCCGCTTGCGGGCGAGGGCACCAAGCCGCGCGTGGGCGTGGTCGGCGAGATCCTGGTCAAGTTCCATCCCACGGCCAACAACCACGTGGTCGACGTTATCGAGCGCGAGGGCTGCGAGGCCGTAGTACCGGGCCTGCTCGACTTCTTCCTGTACTCCATGAGCAACGCCGAGCTGCAGAAGGACGAGCTGGGAAGCTCTGCCACTACGCGCGCTGGTATGCAGGCGCTTATCAAGCTCGTGGACTGGATGCGCACGCCGGTGGAGGAGATGCTCGAGAAGTCCCGCCGCTTTGAGGCACCCGAGCGCATCGGCACCATGGCCGACAAGGCCCGCACGGTGCTTTCGGTGTGCAACAACATGGGCGAAGGCTGGCTGCTCACGGCCGAGATGCTCGACCTGATTGACCATGGCGCGCCCAACATTATCTGCACGCAGCCCTTCGCGTGCCTGCCCAACCACGTGGTGGGCAAGGCCGTGATCAAGGAGCTGCGCCGCCAACATCCCGAGAGCAACATCGTCGCGGTGGACTACGACCCCGGTGCATCCGAGGTCAACCAGCTCAACCGCATTAAGCTCATGATTAGCGTGGCCAAGGAAAACATGCGCGCCGGTAAAGGCTTTAAGCTCGAGAAGGTGGCGCCGCTCGCGATGGACGAGGTCACCGGCCAGATGCGTGCCCATGATGGCTGCGTGAGCTGTGGACCGGCCAGTGAGGAGGCCGTTGCATCGGTCGCCAAGCGTCTGGGGCGCGGTATTAAGAAGTAGTTGGCCTACTTCGAGCCGGATATAAGACAAACGGGTGGTAGTCGTACCGGCTACCACCCGTTTTTGCTGGACATGGAACCCTGAGTTAATGAACAGGTGTAGCTGTTCACCGCAAATTACCGTCCGTTTATAGAACCCACCCCCAGCGCGCGTCCTCCTTACGGTTGAATAAATACACATCTATGGAATTACGCAAGAGAGGACCGTTCCTATGAGCTACAAGACCGTTTGTGTTGCCGGTGGCGGCGTGCTGGGAAGCCAGATTGCCTTTCAGGCTGCCTACTGCGGCTTCGATGTGACGATTTGGCTGCGCAGCAAGGGCAGCATCGGCCGCACCCAGCCCAAGATCGATCATGTGCGCGAGGAGTACATCGCGGCTATCGAGGGCATGGCGGACGGCACGGGTGAGTGGTGCGCCGGTATCGCCGATAGTGGCCAGCCCTTCGACAAGGAAGCGGCACTCGCCGCTGTCGAGCGTGTCTGCTCCACACTCAAGCTAGAGCTCGATCTTGCCAAGGCCGTGGCCGACGCCGACCTGGTCATCGAATCTATGGCCGAGGACACCCAGGCAAAAATCGACTTCTACAAGAAACTCGCCCCGGTCCTCCCGCAAAAGACCGTCGTCGTGACCAACTCCTCCACGCTGCTACCGAGCACCTTTGCCAAGTACACCGGCCGCCCCGAGAAGTACCTGTCGCTGCACTTTGCCAACTCCATCTGGAAGAACAACATGACCGAGGTCATGGCCCAGAGCCAAACCGACAATCGCTATTTCGATGAGCTCGTCGACTTTGCTAACGATATCCGTATGCTTGCCCTGCCCGTCAACAAGGAAAAGAACGGCTATCTGCTCAATTCCATGCTGGTGCCATGGCTGCTTTCGGGCCTTGACCTGTATGTCTCGGGTGTGAGTGACCCCAAGAGCATCGACCTCGCGTGGACGCGCGGCACCGGCGCTCCCAAGGGCCCGTTCCGCGTATTCGACACCGTGGGCATCCAGACGGCGTACAACATCGTTATGCAGTATCAGAAGGTCCCGGGCCTGGTGAGCCCGCTGCTCAAGAAGATGATGATGCCCTACAACTTTAAGGCCATGGCGTCCGTCCTCAAGCAGATGCTCGACGAAGGCAAGCTGGGCGAAAGCTCGGGCGAGGGCTTCTTCAAGTACTAAATAATGACCTCTCGGGGACGGAGGAAAACGGATCATTTTCGGCCGCCAACAGTGAGAAGATGGACCCAGAAATAGAAAGGAGTGGCAATGAGCCGGCTCGGGCTTTGAGGACAAGCTGCTGCAGGCCCAGGGCGATTTCTCGCTCAATGCAGGCCAGCACAGCGTGACGTATCTGCCGAGTTCTGACACGGCAGCGAATGGTCGCTACCAGGTGCTGCTATACGACAACAATTTTGGTGCGACCGAGCGCTATCCCAAGTTCGACTGGGGCCAGCTGGGCGCCGCGGTGGTGACCGACTACAGCAAGGGAACGCATTCGTTTGGGCGCATCTTTACGGTGGACGAGGCCGCGCGCACCTACGAGCTTGTGGACCAGATCGCAGTGCCGTTCTCGGGTTTTGTGAGCAGTGCGCAGCGCGTCGGCGGTTCGAATAGCACGCTCGTGGCATCGGGCATGGCCAAGACCTTTACCGAGTACGATCGCTATGGACTGCCCATCGCCACCTACGAAATGGAAGCCGAAAAGTACATCTATCGCGTGTACAAGTACGAGCTGTAGCACTGTGCTTAGGTTTGACCAATGGAGTATGAAAACACGCCGCTCGCCGATATCCCCTCCGCGAGTAGCAGCCATATGGTTTGATAAAAGAAGCATATGGCTGTCGCTAGCCTGCTGGCGACGTTCCCCCTGACATCGGAGGTTCCAGGTATGTTTCGCGCTCCGTTAAACAACTATCGGTTGGGCTAACATGGGTCGCCGTGCTATTTCGATAACCCTTGCAGTGGTCTGCCTGGCTGTGCTCCTGGGCGCTACAGGGCTGTTTGCTATAAGCCGAGAAACGTCCTATATGCAGGAATGCGCTTCCGAAGGGTTTGCCATTGACGGTTACTATCGGGACGACAAGACGAGTCTGGAAACCCTGGCCTTTCTTGAAGAGGATAACCATCGGTGGCAACTGGTCGACAAAGAAGGCAGCTGCGTTGACGGGCAGTTTAAGCGTACGGACGATCCCAATATCCTGGTATTAAAGAAGGAAAACGGCGAAGAGTTCGGCACGGTTCACGTTGCATATATATCGCGTCGACGCAATCAAGGGCAGATTTACCTAATTAGAAATACTAAGGTGACCCGATTTTATCTTGTGAGCACCGATCCGGCGTTTACGGTGGAGTCTGGCGAGGTCGATTCGGACAGTTGATTCACGGCAATAAAAAAGCGAGCGGGGCGCGGGTGTGAACTGCACCCCGCTATTTGCTCGTGTCCGTATCGCGCCTGCGCCTCGTCGTAACTTGCGTCCGTGCGAGCATTCGTCCCGCGCCGGCATCACTTCACGTCAAATTCCACGCGATCGAGCTCGGGCACATTGAGGTCGATGAGCTTGCGGGCAACGCGGCGGTCGTGTGCCCCAAGCGCCTCGCTTGTCGTCACATGGGCGACAATCTCGCGCTCGACGATGCCCTTCTCGTCGCCTTCGGTTGCCGAGGTCTCGACGGCGACGGTGTAATCCTTAAAGCCTGGCAGCACCGCCGCAAGCTCGCGCGTGGTTTCGGTGACACCGTAGCCGTCCTGCACGCCGGTCTGCGCCGAGCCAATAGACCCCGCCGTCATAACGATGCAGGGGATGGCAAAGACTACCGTACCCACAATGATGCGGCGGCGCACCTTGCGCGATAGCTCGTCGACCTCGGCATCTTCTTCGGCGGTTACAATGCCGTCGCCGTTGAGGTCGCGCTTGAGCGGCACGCGCAAGATAAGTAATACGGCTTCGGCCGCGAGTGCGATAAAGACCACGTTGATGCCAAACTCGTAGAGCGCCGAGAGAAACAGCGACCCGCTTGCGATGGCGATGCCATAGCCCGCCGCGCACAGGGGCGGCATGAGCGCGGTCGCCACGGCCACGCCGGCGATGAGCGTGGCGGGTTCCTGATCGCGCGAGTTGCCCAGCCCGCCCGCAAAGCCACCCGCGAGCGCGACGGCAAGGTCCCACACAGTTGGTGTCGAATTGTCGATGATGGCCGCCGTGGTGGTGCCAAAGGGCGAGAGCTTAAAGTACAGCGTGGACGTGACCAGGCAAAAGACCATCTGCAGTGCGAGGCTGGCAATGGCCTCGACGGTGATCTCGCGGTCGAGCGTGGCGATGCCATATGCCATGGCAAGGACCGATCCCATAAGCGGGCAGATGAGCATGGCGCCCACGATGGCGATGTCCGAGTCGATATCGAGACCGATACTCGCGATGAGCATGGCGATGATGAGGATACACAGGTGAGAGCCGGTCAGGCGTGCCCCGTTTACAAAGCGCTTGCGAATTACGTGGTAGGGCGCGCGACCCTCGCGAATGTTGAACGCGCGCTTTAAAAAGCGACCAGCCTGCTTGGCAGCCTCACTATGGGCAGGGCGGATGCCGTGGCGCCGGTGATGGCGTTCGCGTAGTCGCTTGATCTGTTGTTTGTCGAGTTCCATGTCCACCTCGTTCCAGCGCGGTCCGCGCAACGCGCCCGTTGTCCTAACTCTACACCGTGGCGGGCGGGGTGTCTGTTGGATGCGGAATCCGATAGGGCGGATGACGCGGGAGCAAATGCAAATCACAGGCTCAATTCCATCCCGCGAAAATATGATGCACCAGCTCCTTCAAATGTGACGAAATTGTGAAGCACAGGAGCACGAATTTCAAAAAATACGCTGGTCGCCAATGTTGCGCAACAGAATTCAAAAATCGACAGCTACCGTTTGATACGTATGGATACATCCGTGTCAAAGGGAGAAAGCCATGGCAAACTACAGTCCACAACACTTTGAGCCTCGGGCCAAGGCCGTCAACGTCAAGGGCGTTGCCAACCGCGCCGTCGCAACCGTTTTGACGGCGGGCCTCATCGCTCAGCCGCTCATGTCGCCGCTGGCGGCAATCGCCGCACCGTCAACCGGTAACGGCGATTCTGTTCAGGGGGGGGGTAGTTCTGTAGAGAATACCGTTGCCGCCGGTAACCAAGCGGTCGTAAAGACGGCTGCCCAGCTGGCCGAGGAGTCGGCAAAGCAGCTCAAGGACGCTCAGGCCGCCTACGATGCCGCCCAGAAGAAGGCCGACGCGGCGGGCCAGTCTCAAAAGCAGGCGCAGCAGCAAAAGAATCAGGCCTCGCAGGCTGTGAGCGACAACGAAATCGAGCAGAACGCAGCAGAAGTCGCCGCGCTCCAGGAGAAGATTGACGAGCTCAAAGCCGCCGTCGAAAAGACCGAGCAGCAGCAGAAGAAGCTGGGCGACCTGAACGAGCAGCTCGATCAAGCCAACAAGAGTGTCGAGGATAAGACCCAGGCGCTCAAGGACGCCAAGGCAAAGCAGGATGAGGCCAAGAAGGCCCTCGATGATGCCCAGGCCAAGCTCGAGGCCATGGGTATGGACGAGTACGAGGCCGCCAAGAAGGCCGTCGAGGACGCGCAGGCAAAGCTCGATGACGCCAATAAGGTCGTTGCTACTGCACAGGCCAATCTGGACCAGGCCAAGGCTGCCGAGGCTAGCGCCCAGCAGGAAAAGAAGGACACTGAGGCCGCTCTGACGACTGCCCAGGCCAAGAAGCAGGAGACTGCCGCTGCTCTCGCCGCTGCGACCACTGCGCGCGATAACGCCCAGCAGAAGTTCAACCAGGCGCAGGACGCGCTCGATGCTGCCGTCTCGGGTACGGGTGTTGACCTGAGTGCGCTTGAGGCCGCCATGAACGCTGCTGCTGGTGAGCTCAAGACCGCGCAGGCGGAGCTCAATGCCGCGACGGATGCCGACGCCACCGCACAGACAAATCTGCAGGCCGCCCAGGTTGCCGTCGCTGCCGCGCAGGAGAAGGCCAACGCCGCCAACGCTGCTGTGGCATCTGCCCAGTCTGCATACGATGCGGCAAACAAGGAGTACAAGGACGCGGTCAGTAAGCGTGACGCCGCGAAGACGGCATACGAGCAGGCCCAGCAGACCGAGGCCGACAAGAAGACCGCGTACGATAAGCTTGTCGAAGTTCGCAAGCAGAAGCGCAGCGAGTGGGAGGCAGCCTGCGCCGCTTCGAACGCCGCGGAAAAGGCTTATGACGCTGCTAATGCCCAGGTTGAGGCTCTTAACCAGCAGATTGCCGACCTCAAGTCGAACATGACCGTAGACCAGAATGTCATCAACCAGGGTATGTTCGGCTTCATGAACTACATTATCGGCGGCAGCCAGTTCACAGCAACGCAGAAGTCGAATGCAAGCACTGCCGTATCGATGCTCATGGGGACGACGGATAAACAGGACTGGTATGACAAGTACGTCGATCAGGACATGTCTCGCGACACCAATCCTCTTTCCTTGGAGCAGATGCGCAACGCCCTGACTTACCTCGATACCCAGAACAACCTCCGCAAGGCGAACGGCCAGTCGGAGCTCAGCGTTAGCCTCCGCATGACTGCGGCAGCCGCACTTAATACATCATATTCATCGAACATCTGGGGACACTCGAACTGCTATTTCGATCAAGGTGAGAACCTTGCAGGCGGCGGCGGGGCATACACCGGAGGCGAAACCGAGGATACCCTCGGCTGGCCATATACCGGTCTCTACACCCAGGAGAAAGAGGCATTCGATAAGTACGTCGAGCAGTATGGCGACGAACTCGGCAGCCACCGATATGATTCCTACTATATCTACCAGCACTACAACAGCATCTACCATGAGTGCGGACACTATCTCAACATCATCGATGCCGGCGCGAAGGCTATCGGCATCGCAACCGGTAGCGGTAAGAACACCGATTCCGAGGTAACCATTTTCGACTATAGTGGAAGCACTGGGCAGAAGGACTTCACTGTCTCCGAGTTCAAGAAGCTCGTCACCGACTACATCGATTCCGCCTACAATGCAGGCGGCACGCAGGAGCAGAAGGCGCAGCTCAAGGAGCTTCAGGGCAAGCTCGCCGAGGCGCAGAAGAACTTTGGAACTACTAGGGAAGCTTACTTCGCAGCTGTAAACGGGCAGGATGCCGCCCAGGACGCTTTCACTGCAGCAGATGTGAACATGAACACCGCCAAGGGTGAGTACGAGAAGGCTAAGTCCGGCACCGCCGCCGCGAAGACGGCATACGACGCCGCCGAAGCCAAACTCAAGGGTATCGACGTCAAGACGCCCAAGACCAAGCTCGACGCCGCCAAGAGCGAGGCCGCTACTGCCCAGGCAGCTCTCGATAAGGCAAACGCCACGCTTGCTGACAGCAAGACGAAGGCAGCCGATGCCGCTGCTCACAAGGCGAAGGCTCGCAGCGCCCGCGATGCCGCCAAGGCAAAGTCCGATCAGGCCAATGAGGCGTATGACAACGCCACGGCTTCGGTCAAGGACCTTACCGCCAAGCGCGATGCCGCCAAGACGGACCTTGCGAACAAGCAGGGCACGCTTGTCGATGCCAAGAAGGCCGACGACACTGCCCAGGCTGGTGTAGACAAGGCCCAGGCCGCAGATGTCCAGGCCGCGACCACTCTTTCGGACGCCAAGCAGGCAGTTGCCGCCAAGACGCAGGCTCTGTCCGACGCACAGGCGAAGGCCAAGGCCGCCGAGGGCGAGCTGGCCGGCGCAAACAAGGCCTTCGAGCGCTTCGCCGGCGCCCAGAAGGCGGTCGACGACGCCAAGACCGCCTATGACGCTGCCGTGGCCAGTGTCGCCGATGCCCAGAAGCAGCTCGAGGCCGCCAACGAAGCCGTCGTCGATGCGAACCTCGAGATCGTCAAGGCCAAGGCCGAGCTTGCCAACGACGAGGCACTCAAGGCCGATCTTGAGGCTGTCGACCACAAGGCATCCCTTGCCGCGGGCACGACGGGCAACGAGAAGCTGGTCAAGCTGAACGCTGCCTACGCTCGCTATAAGGCCGCCGTCGATGCCGCCGCTGGTCTCAAGGCTGCTCTGAGCGATGCCGATGCCAAGCTGTCCGATGCCAACGACGCCTATGCCGCCGCGCTTGCCGAGCTTGGCGATGCCAAGGATGCCCTGGCTGCCGCTCAGGCCGAGTACGACAAGTATCATCCCAAGGCTGAGCCGCAGGCCAAGCCTCAGGTTGCGCAGGCTGCTGCAAAGGCTCCTGTTGCCAAGAAGAAGGCCACGTCGGCCGCGCTCGCCCAGACTGGCGATGACTCCGCTCTTGCGGGCGAGGTGTTCGTCATCGGCGGTATCACCCTCGTGGCCGCTGGTGTGACGCTGAGCGATCGTCGTCGCAAGCAGATGTAGCGTTTCGAGCGTAGATTCTGCAACGAACTTCAATTCATAACGGGACCGTCTCGTTAGCCAAACGATAAGGCCGGCGCGCTGTTAAATGCAGCGCGCCGGCCTTTCTTTGCGTTGGTATAAAAAGCCCGGTCGGCAGCCGCAAAAGCTACCGACCGGGCAAGTCGTAGGCAATATGGTTGCCGTCGAGCAGCTGCTCAGCTTAGCCCAGCAGGCTTAAGCCCACGGAGACAAACGCCAGGATAACGCCGACGATGGACTCGCCGCCGAGCAGGCCGCTGGCGACAACCAAGCCCTGTTCCTGGAAGGCGGCGTCCTTGGCGGCCTTTTCCTCGTCAGAAAGACCAGCGGTGGCGTCGCGGTGGGCGGACCACTTGTCGTAGGCGAGCTTGACGCAGGAGCCCAGGAATGCCGTGAGTGACATGTAGAACGGCAGGTACACGCCCAGGCCGATCATCATGGCCGGAATGCCGAGCCAGTACATGACGATGCCGGCGATAAAGCCGCCTGCGAACCACGGCACGCTCGGGATGCCCGAGACCATGGTGGCGACGACGCTTGCCTGCGCGGCTACAAAGCTCTTGTCGGGGCCGAAGGCGTCCGGACCATAGGCGGTGACGAGCGCGACCATGACGGCGGCGGCGACCAGGGCGCCCACGATGCCGCCGATGGCCTGGCCGACCCACTGTGCGCGCGGATTGGTGCCCAGCACGGCGCCGGCCTTAAAGTCGTTCATGACGTCGCCCGCAAGGCCGCACGCCACGGCCACGATGCCGGCGATAAAGAACAGTTTGACCTGCGCGAGCTGTGCGAAGGCAGCCACGATGAGCATGACGATAAGGCCAAAGATCTCCATGGGGTCGATACCCGTCTGACCGCAGCTCTGGGCGCTCATGATGGTGGTGACAAAGGTGAACAGCGTGACGATGACGGCCGGGACGGGACCAAGGTCGAGCGCGATGGCAACGATCACAGCGATGGCTGCGGTGCCCAGGCCGATGATGCCGGCGTCGAGCTTAAGGGAGCCCGAGATGAGCGACTGCTCGTCGGTGTCGGTGGAGCTGTCGGCGGCGAGGCCCCGGACGATACCGGCGACCTGCGGCAGGATGTCCTTGAGGACGACTGCGACGCCAAAGCCCATCATAAGGCCCATGCCGAGGGACTTGACGATGCCCTGCGCGGTTACGACGTCGAACAGACCGGCAGCGGTACCGCCGACGATGATGCCAAAGTTGCCCAGCAGCGCGCCGGCAAACCAGAACGCGACGGGGGCGAAGCCCACCAAAAAGCCGATGGACAGCAACATGGGCGAGTTGTAGATGGCAAAGGTCACACCGGGGATATTGAGCGTGCACAGCATGCTGGGCACCACGCCCAGAGCGTCGCGAAGCACGCTGTAGATGCCTGCGATGGCCATGGAGCCAAAGAGCTGCTTGCCGGTCTTGCCGCCGGCCTCGGTAGCACGCAGGGTCTGAGCTGCGGCGTTGCCGGTGGGGAACTCCAGCGCGGCGTCCACGATAAAGTGACGGTGGATGAGCGCTGTCGCCAGAAGGCCCAAGACGGTGCCGGCGAGCGCCACGATAAACATGTCGAGCCAGCTGATCTGGTCGGCATAGCCCAGCATCCAGGCGCCCGGGATGGTAAACGCCAAACCGCCGGCGACCATGGCGCCCGCGGACATGATGGTGTGGGTGACGTTGGCCTCGTTGAGACTGGCGTTGCCCATGAGCTTCAGGAAGAACAGCGAAATGACGGCAGCGAAAATGATCGGCCAGGGGAGGGCGCCCATCTTGAGGGCGGTATAGGCCGAGCTTGCCGTGATGATCACGCAGCCAAGGACGCCGATGACGACGCCGCGCAGCGTGAGTTGCCCGCGCATCGAAGCACGGTTCGAGGGATTGCTCATATAGAACTCCTTTGCGTATATCCGCTTCCCCCGGGAGCGCCGTTACGGATACGGCGCGGGAAGTCGGGTTACCAAGGGCCGCCGCGTGAGCTCGCAAACGACCGCGCACCAGTATAGCCGCAAGCTAGTCATTTTGGGATGGGGCTATTTTAGCTACCCTTTGACAGTCGACGAATTATCTGGGATTGGGGCAAATATCAACCGACATATTGGGGTAGCTAAAATAGCCCCGTCCCAAAATGACTACCTGGGATGGCTGGTTCGGGTAGGCGATATACTGCTGGGCAGACGAAAGGAGCGCCGACGATGCTTAATGGGTGCGCATATATATTGACGGTCGACGTGGGCAACACGTTCATTCGCTTTGGCCTGTTTGCCGAGGATTCGGCCGCGGCGCAGGAATGTCCGCTTGCGACGTGCGAGATCACCACGCCGTCGAGCATCACAGCAGACGAGGCGCGCATGCGTCTCGTGCAGGTCATGGGCGCGCTCGCCGCCGATGCGGGTGTGCCCGGGGTGCTCGTACCCGCCGCGGCTGTGCTGAGCTGCGTGGTCCCGGCGCTTGAGCGCCCGTGGAAGGCGGCGCTTTCCCGCACCTGCACGGGGCGCGTGCTCACGGTGGGGCCGGGACTTAAGACCGGCATGCCCGTACACTACGATGACCCGGCCGAGATCGGCCCCGACCGCATCGCCGATGCCGTGGCGGCCCGCGCCGTCTACGGCTCGCCGTGTATTGTGATCGACCTGGGCACGACGACCAATATCGAGGTCATCGACGCGCACGGTACCTTTGTCGGCGGCGTTATCGCGCCGGGGCTGGCGCTCGGCGCCCGCTCACTTTCGGCGGCAGCAGCGCGCCTGCCTCAGGTTGAGCCCTCGGCGCCGACACACGTCATCGGCCGCAACACGCGCGAGGCCATGCGATCGGGCGTGGTTCTGGGCGAGGTGGCCCGCATCGACGGCATGCTCGACATGGTGCTTGCCGAGATGCGTGCGACCAAGGCCACGGGGGAGGGCGATGTGCCCATCGTCATTACCGGCGACGATGCCGAGGCACTTGCGGCGCTGGTCGGCCATAGCCTGACGGTCGACGATGCGCTGACGCTGCGGGGTCTCGCCGAGCTCTACCACATCAACCAAAAGCCTCGCCGCGCGTAGCGATGGGGGCGGTGAGACAAAAACGTCTCCACCTTCCACCTGCTACAATAGGTCAAACTATTGCGATTTCGGAGGTGTCTGCCATGTCGGACGATCTTCATCAAACCGCGTCGGGCAAGCGCCGCGACGTCATTAGCTGGGATGAGTTCTTTATGAGCGTGGCCATCGCCGCGCAGCGCCGCAGTAAGGACCCCAACACGCAGGTGGGCGCGTGCATCGCCAGCACCAACCACCGCATCCTTTCGGTGGGCTACAACGGTACGCCCTCGGCGCTCAACGACGACTTTTTCCCGTGGGGCACGAGCGATGACCCGTTGCAGGACAAGCACAACTACGTGGTACATGCCGAGGCAAACGCCGTGCTCAACTACCGCGGCTCGCTCAAAGACCTCGAGGGTTCCACGGTCTACGTCACGCTGTTCCCGTGCCACGACTGCGCCAAGATCCTGGCGCAGGTGGGCGTGGGCGAGGTCGTCTACCTGGACAATAAGTATGCCGACACCGATGACGGCCGTATCAGCCGCCGCATTCTCGACTCCTGCGGCATCAG